>CAZRQI010000106.1:0-6432 GCA_964602025.1 uncultured Veillonellaceae bacterium | reverse complement strand
TCAAGCCAAACAGATGCTTGGCCCAGTCCAGCCACCCCGACGCATTGCGCAACGTCTTCTCCGTTTTGGCCGGTTTGACGACACCGGACAGAATGATCCGCTGCTCGGCCCGCGTCATGGCGACATATAGCACCCGTTTCAGTTCGGCCCGTTCCTGGGCGTTGTCGGCGCGGACGATCTTGCGAAAGCGCCCCGATTCGCAGAGCTTTCCGCGTCGATCCGGCACTTTCAACCCCATTCCCAGTCCTTTCACAAAAATCGCCAGACGAGACCAGGAAATGAATTTTCGCTGCAAATCCGGCACAATCACCGTCGGGAACTCCAACCCCTTGGATTTGTGGATAGTCATGATCCGCACGGTATCGCCTGCTTCACTGTCGATTTCCGCTTCACCCTCCGCGCCGGCCCGCAATTGCACATAGGCCAGAAAATCGGCGATCCCGCCAGGTTCCGCGGCCATGAATGCATCCGCCATATCCAGTAATTTTTGCAGATTGGCATAGCGCCGTATTCCCATGAATTGCGTCAGTTGCAGGAGATCAAAACCGGTAGCCGCAAAAGCATCCCTGATTAGCTGCGCCGGCGACAGGAACCCGCGCCGGGCCAGCCACTGTTCCAACAAAGTCCGGGCCTGCTTCGCCGCAATCCGATCCGCCGCCGACAGCCCGACCACTTCCGATGCCATCGCCAGTCCGCCCCATATTCCCGCTTCGCCGCTGGCGCGCCGCAACCGCAACAATCCTTCATCCGACACCAGGAAGAACGGTGACCGAAGTACGCCAAACAACGCCGCTTCGTTACGGACATTGTCCAGAAAGCGAAGCAAACCCAGCACGTCGGCGATTTCCTGCCGGTCGGCAAAGCCTCGGCTACCGGTAACATAGTACGGGATGCCGGCTTTCGCAAAAGCCCGTTCGTAAACATTGACACTAGTAAAAGCGCGGAGCAGCACCGCAATATCCCGATATTGCACAGGTGCCTCGGCTGACTCAACCATTTCCCGGATCCGTCGAGCGATCATCGCCGCCTCCCGCTCCCGGGCGTCACCGCTGACCGTTGCGGCGTCCAACACCCAGAGGTCGACTCGCGCCGGACTTTCCTCGCTCTGTTTTTCCTTCAAACGACGGTATTCCACCGTATCGGCTCCATCGGTTTCGTCTTCGCACACGGTAGCCGGCATTAATTCACCGAAAAAATCATTGAACGCTTTCACAAGCTGCGGCTGGGACCGAAAATTATCCAGCAGTTCGATGACTCGGCCGCCACTCGCCAGCACATCGGCTTGAACCCGATCGAACACCCGTGTATCGGCGCCACGGAAGCGATAAATCGACTGCTTCACATCGCCGACAGCGAACAACGTCGGCCGGTGAAGGTTCTGCGCATCGCCGCCGGCCAGCAGATAAATGATGCGGCGTTGCCGTTCGTTGATATCCTGACATTCATCTACCAACAGGTACCGGACACGTCGCTGATAACGCCCGCAAATCTCCGGATGCGTCAACAGCAATTTTTCTGTTTCCGCTTCCAGATCGTCATAGGTCAGCAACCGGCTGGCCCGCTTTTGGCGCGCCCACTCTTCACCGGCCTGCTGAAACCACTCGCACAGGTCGGGAAGCAGTCGCAGCCCCGTTTGATCGAACACCGCTCCCCGCAAGGCTTCCGCCGCCCGTTTTCTTTCCTGGAGGACCTCGCTCAGATCCGCGCCGCCGCGCATATTGCGAAAATCCTCCTCCAGTTCCTCCAGACAGGCCGGGTTTTCACTGGCTTCGTCGATAGTTCGCTCAATCTCCGTCCACCGGCCTTGAAGGGCCAGCAAACGTTCCTGCGCCAGCGTTTTCTTCTTTAAGCCCGCAGAAAGATCAAACAGTTCCATATAGGCCTGTTTTAGTCGCCGTGTTTGTTTCGGCCGTTCATCCTCCCTCTCGGCCATCGGCCAGAGCGTCTCGTCCAATCCCGGACCGATCCATCCAGCAGAGCGAACTTCGTCAAACAACTGTCGGAACTCGTCCCGAAGTTGAGCCGGCGAATAAACCGCCAGCAGCCGGTCCAGCCACGAAGCCTTCCTGCGGGCCGCTTGTTCCAACGTTTTTTGCCAGACTCCGTCCACCATTTCCTGCTCGGTCACGTCCTCCATCAGGCCAAATTCCGGGTCCACGCCGGCTTCGGCGGGATGCTCCCGCAAAATCCGGCTGCACAGGGAATGGATCGTGGAAATAGCCACAGTGTCCAGGTGGTTGGCAACCTCGCGCCAGCGCCTCCATTCCCCGGGTTCGGTCGCAGCGGCAAGCAGCTCCTGGATCTTCGCCCGAATCCGTTCTTTCATCTCTCGAGCCGCCTTCCGAGTAAACGTGATGGCGACGATCCCCTCGGGACCGGCGGCCCCGGTTGCCAAAATATGGATGTACCGTTCCACCAAAACCCGAGTTTTCCCCGCGCCCGCCCCCGCTTTGACCAGCAGGTTGCATTCCAGGGTTTCGATGGCGGCTTGCTGTTCCGCCGTAAAATTATTCATCCGTCGGTTCCTCCGTCCCTAATCCGGTCGCTGCATCGCCACGCCGGCAAAAAGTCCGGGCCAGGCACCAATCCGGGCAATCCAGCGCCGGTTGCGCCGGGAAGCGGCCGGCGCGGATTCCCGCCGCATAGCCCAGCACCGCTTGTTTCGTAACGGCCAGCAGTTCTTCCCGGGGCATTTTCCCGGGAAGCCCCAACTCCGCCGCTGCCGTCCCCACCTGCAGATACAGGCCGTCCACATCCGACTGCCCTGGCGGTGCCAACAACTCCGCTACCGCCAACATATACAGGGGAACCTGCAGCCGCAGCCCTTGCTCCACCAGTTTGCGGGAGGGCGGTTTGCCGGTTTTGTAGTCAATGATGCGGCAACGGTCGCCACCGACATCGATACGGTCGACTTTCCCCTGCAACTCCACTGCTTCACCGCTTTCCTCCGCCATCAACAGCAACGGCCGCTCGGTCGAAGCCGGATCGCTGCCGGGCCGAACCGCCGTGCCGAAGGCCCATTCAAAATAGCTTGGCTTCAGCAGCGGTTCCTCCTGTTGCCGCTGAATCTCGCCAGCCAACCAGTCGCGCATCGCCTGTTCCCAGCGCGGCTGCTCGAACCGCCACCAGACATCGGGCGTCAACCGCCCCTGCCGTTCTCGCCGCGCCACCGCATCCGCCAATAACGCCGCCAGTTCCGATTCGTAGCGGTCCCGGTCATCCGCCGTCAAACGACGACCACGATATTTCCCCAAAAAAGCGGCCAGCACCTCGTGCCATACGGAGCCGGCCGACAGCACGTCAAACCCTTCCCGGGCCGGCTCCCACTCACCAAGTTTCAGCACGGTCGCCACAAAGTAAGAAAATGGGCAAGCCGCGTATTGTTCCAGCGACGAAGAACTGAGGATGATTTTCTCGATCGGGTCCTCACCGACAATCCCGGCATACGCTCCCGTGCGCCCGGACTCGATCGCCGCCCGCTCTGTCAACCGGGCCGGCAGCCGGGGCTCCAGGGCGTCATAATAATCCTGCCAGACATTTTGGCAGTCCAGATCGTTCCAGACATGGTGCAAAGTGGCCTTAATCAGTTCCTGCCGGCTCCAGGCCGACGCCGGCTGCGCGGCGACGACCTCGTCCAGGCCAAATGATTGCCCGGTGACGGCATCCGCAGCGAATAGCCGCGTCACCTCCCCAACAAACCGGGACGGCAGGGTTTCGCTGTCCGCCAGTACACTCAAAACCAGCTCTTCCGTTGCCATTCCCGCCGCCAGGGCAAAGGCAAAATCCGCCGCCGACGCCCGGTCGCCGGCAGTCCGAAGAAAAACGCCGACTTCGCCCAGCATCCGCCGTTCCTGGTCGTCATACAGCCAGCTTTCACGGGGTGGCGCGGGGAATTCCCCTTCCGCCAGCCCCAGCACAAATACCGCCCGGAACCTCATTCCACTTCCAGTTTCCGGCGTCACTACCTGGACGCCGGCATCTTGCCGGTCCTCCAGCGCGACTGCCGTATCCGTCAGCAATTGCCGCAACAGTTCGCCCATGTCGGCGATCCCCGGCAACTCGGCGTCCGGCGGTCCAAGTCCGGACAATTCCTGCATCGCGTCAGCCGCCGCCAGCAACTCGTCCAGGCACCCCAACTCGGCCCGTACTTCCGTCAGGGACAGATTCCCCTCCTGTCGACACCGTTTCAGCGTTTTGGATACATCGAGCCACAACAACAGCTCGCGCAGACGCCGGGCCCATTCCGGCCAAGCGGCCGGGCTTTCCCACTCCTGCACCCGCAGCCGCAGTTCTTGCCATTTGCCCCGCCAGTCCTCGTTCGCCGGCCAGTCCTCCCAATTTCGGAGCACTTCACCTAACAGCAACCGTTCGAGGTCATCGCCGTCCCAGTCCAAGCATTGCGCCACATACGGAGATTTCAGGACGGCAAAAAACGTCATGCGGCTGCCCCGTTCCCGCACCAACGCCAGCCAGTCGAAAACCAGACGCGGCAGGGACCGTTCCAGCATCGGCACGGCATCCGCCCGATCCACGGGAATCCCCCTGTCGGCAAAGACGACACGCAACCGGGAATACGCCGCTGGATCATGCGTCACAACCGCCACGGACCGCGGGTCAAGCTCCTGTTCCAGCAGCAACGCCTTGATTTGGTCGGCCACAACACACAGTTCACGGGCACGATTGGGGCAAGACAATATCCTGATTCCATCGGCCTCACCGGCAAGCACCGGCTGATCGGCAAACAACTCCCGCCGCAAATGCGCCAAAGCCGGCGACGGGATCGACGTTGCCGAATGAAATTCCGGTTGAAACCCCATCCCCGCCAATGCATCGTAAACCGGCTCCACCGAACGGAATACCCCAGGCCGGTTTTTTTCGAAGCAAATGCCAATCTCCAGTTCCACTTCTTCCCGGTTTTTCAGACATTGAATCAGCTGCAGCCGAACGGGAGACAAAACCGAAAATTCGGTTAGAAAAATCCGATCGAAGGGTAACCGGCGATCCCTTTGGGTCAATTTTTCGATGGCCGCCTCGTACATCCCCCCCAAATCCACCCGGGATAAATCGGCCAACTTTTCCTGATAGGCCCCGAACAACGCGCAAATTGCCGCATCCCGCTCCGCATTACGCTCCACCTCATCTTGCAGGGCATCGATCGCTTCGACCAGTTCCGCGGGAGTCACCGCCGCCATTTTGAATTCATCGAACAATCGCGCCAACGCTGTAATGAAACCAGGGAAATCGGCGATCCTGCCGAAATAAGGAAAGCTTCCCGAGACCAAGGCTTCCTGCACGATGCCGTTGATCAAGAATTCCTGTTCCAGACGGCTGATTTTTCGCACTCCAGCCAAATACGCCGCCAGTTCGTCGAGCGATAGAATCCGGGGAAACTCCCAGGCGGCGACATCCGTCAGCCGCAATCGGGTCCGGGCCTGTTCCAGAAGGTAGGGACTGGGCAGCACCAGTGCCAGCCGGCCCGCACAGCCGTTTTTTCCGGCTTCCTGCAAACGGCGGATAAACTCCGGCAGCATCGATTCGCCCAGTGGCATGCAGTGCAAAATATTCACAAGCTTCTCCTTTGTTACAGTCACACAATGGGAACGCACTCTTCTCTGATGTTAAATTTGCGATTCACCGGTAAAATCCTGCCGAATCCTTCCGCCCTTCGCAGCGGAAACAGCAAAGCGGTAAAACCCTGACAACAAGGTTTTACCGCTTTGTTCCGCTTCTATGAAAAGGGATTCGTGACTCAGGACACAACCCAGTCCATGATTTCCTGATCCTTCAATACTCTGGTGATATAGCGGCTCGCCATCTTTTCCAGGGCAATGCTTTCGCGCTCCTTGCGCCGGTTTCCCCAAGCATCCGTCAGCAGCTGCAGGCGAGGTCGGGAGGGATGCTGCACGCTGACCGCCTCCACTTCGCACAGTTCCTGGGTATCCAACTGCACCAGACTCCCTTGCGGGTACACGGCAATACAAGCGGTCAAATGCGTGACGATCTCCGGATCCAGCAGGCGTCCCGCCAGCGCATGCAGGATGCTGGCCGCCTCATGCGGCAGATAATAGCGACGGAAAGGCCGATCCGACAACAACGCGTCATACATGTCCGCAACGCTGGCGATGCGCGCAAATTCATGAATGTCGCCACCGCCGACTCCTCGCGGATATCCTTTGCCGTCGAAACTCTCATGGTGCTGGTACGCGACATGCATCGAAGTGGCCGGCAAGCCGCGCATTTTTTTGCGCAATCCTTCGAATCCGGTTTCCGGATGCTTTTTGACTTCCAGCATTTCCGACGGTTCCAGTTTGCCTTTTTTCCGCAGAATCTCCGGCGATACCAGCATCTCGCCGATATCCATCACCAAGGCGCCGATGGCCAGCTCATGCAGTTTTGCCGGCGGATAATCCATTTTCAGTCCGGTCAGCAGCG
>CAZRQI010000105.1:0-6444 GCA_964602025.1 uncultured Veillonellaceae bacterium | reverse complement strand
CCCTGCAAAGCCCGGACATTGCGAAAACCATGCTTCACGAAAATATTCGCCACACGGGCGCTTGTATATTCGTTGTGTCAGGTACAGTATCCGACAATCGCCGCATTTTTGTCGGTGTTGTCGATCATCCTCCGGATCGCTTCATCATCGTTCGGGTCAAGCCGGATACTGCCTTTGATTTGTTCCTGGCTGCCCTCATAGACTTCCGGTTGACGCAGATCAAGGATGATGAACTTTTCCTGCTCCATCTTTTGTTTCAGCTCTTCGGGTGAAATACGGATCGCCGGCATGGTATCCCCTTCTTTCGTTTAAGTTTTTTTCCTAATTGCCGCAGACACAAAAACCGACCTCGCAGGGTCGGTTCTTTACTAGGATTGAGCCGGTAAATTCCCGTTCCCGTTCCTCTCGCTCCATCTGAAATTCACGATTCCAAAATAAATATATATCATAAATAAGTTATTTTCAAGTCGTTTTCCGAATTGCCGGATAAGTCGTCTATGCATCATCCTCCATTCGCCGGTTAACCCGTCTGCCACCGCAGCGGCAATTCCAGACGGCAACTCGCCAGTAGCTCGCGGTCCCGCAAGAGCGTGGCAGTCGGTCCGTCCGCCACGACCCGGCCTTCCCGCAGAACCAGGGTCCGTTGACAGACATCCAGGGCAAAATCCAAATCATGCGTGGCAATGATTTTCGTATGGGCAAAGCGGCCCAACAACCCGATCAGCTGCCGCCGGCTCCAGGGATCGAGTCCGGCTGTCGGTTCATCCATCAGCAAAATATCGGGAGTCATCGCCAAAACAGCGGCAATCGCCGCCGCTCTTTTTTCGCCGGTGGACAATCGCAGCGACGAGCGGCGACTCAGGTGCACCGCCCCGACGGTCGTCAACGCGTCGACCGCCCGCTCTTTAGCCTGCTCCGGCGAACACCCAAGATTCAACGGGCCAAAGGCCACATCATCGAGCACCGTCGGCATGAACAATTGGTCATCTGGATTCTGGAACACCAAGCCGATTCGCTGGCGGAGCTGGGCCGCCGTCTTTTGCGTCAGAGCCGCTCCGCCAATATTCACCGTGCCCGCCGTCGGAAACACGATTCCGACCAACAACGACAGCAGCGTCGATTTGCCAGCGCCATTGCCGCCGATCAGCGCGACCGATTCGCCGTGCGTGATGTGAAAACTGACGTCCTGCAAGGCCGGCGTGTGATCCGGATATTGATATTGAACTCCCGCCATGGAAAGCGTATGGTGACTCATCCTGAAACTCTCCTGAATAAAGATTCCAACTGCGCCGGCAGATTAAACCAGCGCACATAAACAATGAATGCGGTCCACCCCGCCAGATAGGCCCAGGATGCGCCCGTCAGACGGGCCGGTTGCAACAGTCGCAGTTCGCCGGCAAATCCCCGGCAGCGCATGGCAGCGTATATTTTTTGCGCCCGCCCGTAGGTCCGGAGCAGCAGGCCACCAGCCAATGATCCCCAAGCCCGGGGGGCAATGCCCCGGCCGGCGGACCCGGAACGCAGCAGATACGCCTGTTCGATCCGATAGGCTTCTTCCAGCAGCAAACTCAGGTATCGGTACAACAGCAGCAGTTGCAACGCCAAAATGCGCGGCACGCCAAACCGCATCAGCATCGCGCAGAGATCATGAATCCCGGTGGTGGCAACGAGAGCCAACACCGCCGTCACTGCCAGCAAAAACCGCAGGACGACGGAAAGGAAGGAAATCCAACCGCCGCTGATCGTCACCCCATTCCAGACTATCAGGGGACTACGGTCAAAAAAAGGATTGGCGATCGCCACGAGGAACACGAACGGTGCGAGAAACGCCAACCGCTCCGCAAAATAGGACCCGGGCAGGCGTCCCAGTGTGATCACGGCCAGCGGGAACAGCACCAGCGGCAGCAGGCCGGCCACTTCATATTTCGGATAAGAAGCCACGGCAAGCAGAAAAACCAGGGTAGTGATGATTTTCACCGCCGGATGCAGGCGGTGAAGAGCGGAATCGAGCCGGGCCAGATCGTCCAGCCGTCGAAAATGGTCGAGATGGGCGTGCAGTCTTTGCATGGAGTACCTTTCCTGCCCGGGTTATGAATTGCGTCTGACCAGCGCCCGGCAACCGACGCCGACCGCTCCGGCCAGCAACATTGTCAGTCCGACGCCGGTCAGTCCGGCGACGGAAGTGCTTTCACCGGCGCCGGGAGTAAACCAGGAAACTTGATAATCCGGAAACAGCGCCGCTTTTTTCTGCCAGTTTGCCGCAAGCGCATGGAGGGACCCGGAATTCTCCAGTTCTTCCTTGCCGGTGGTTTTCTGGATCGCCCACTCCAGGCCGTCGGGATCAGCGGAAGCGAACCAGGACAATATTCCGCCGGTGAATAGCGCTACGACCAGAAAGCCGATTACAATCTTGCGTCGCGCAAATGCAGTCGCCGATGTGTTCGATGAAGATTCTCCCAGCAACTCCGGCGCTTCCCGTTGAACAAACCAGAGAACCGCCGTGGTAACCGCCGCCTCCACCAAGCCGATCGCCAAGTGGATCGGTAGCATGAATACGGCAAATGTCTGCAACGGCAACTCCGAAATACCGGAGAGCAGGGTTTCCGCCACCACGCCAAACGCGCCCAGCTGCAGTCCGACAACCACCGCCAGCGTTACCGCTGTTGCCATTCTCAGCCGCGATGGCTGACCGACGGTCAATGGCCGGTAAATCAGCGGGTAGGCGACAAAGCAGGGGAAAAAGGCCAGATTGATGATATTGCAGCCCAAGGCCAGCAACCCGCCGTCGGCGAACAGCAGAGCCTGAATCGTCAAAATCGACGCCATCGTCAGAAAACCCGCACAGGGGCCAAGCAAAACGGCCAACAACAAGCCGCCGCCCAAATGGCCGCTCGAACCCGTCCCCGGAATCGCAAAATTGATCATCTGGGCGGCAAAGACAAACGCGCCCAGCACGCCCATCAGCGGAGCCTTTTGTTCATGAAATTCGGGGCCGATCCGTTTCACCGAATAGCCGGTCAACGCCGCGCCCGCCGCCCACAGAGTCCCGCCCACAGCCGGCGAAATCAGGGCATCCGCCATATGCATGACAAATCACTTCCTCCATAAAAATAGCTACGACAAGCACAACCCCCGATTCATCGGGGAATGTGACCTTCGTAGCCACAAATGCGGGGATTTATTTGTGCAACCGGAAAAACCTGCGAAAATGGCCGCCCGTCTTCAAACGCGCCGCAGACAACTTCAGCCGTCCGCCCTGCCATCCGTCCGCCGCGGCAAATCGCCGGACGCTTTTCTTTTATATATTACCTTGAAAAACCAAGACTGTCAAAGGAGCGTCAGTCCTCGTACACGCGGGCCGGAGCGCTGCCCCAGAGTTGCTCCAGGTTATAAAACTGGCGTTCTTCGTTCACGAAGATGTGCGCCACGAAAACTCCGTAATCCAACAACACCCAGCGTGCTTCACGATAGCCTTCCTTATGCAGGAACTGCAACCCTGCCTCGGCCAGTTTTTCCTCGATGGCGTCGGCGATCGCCTGGACCTGGGGAACCGATGTTCCGCTCGCAATCAGAAAATAATCTGTGACCGGCAACACCTTGTGCATATCCATGATGACAATACTCTGGGCCTTTTTGGAACTGGCCGCGGCCGCCGCGATTTCGACAAGCTCGCCGGCTGTTTTTTCTGTTTCGGTCATCCTCTGCCTCCTCACGTTCGGGGTTTGTCCCCTTTATATTATTATAACGTTATTCCGGGTCCGCTGTCAGCTCCCGGTCACTTTTTTTCCTCCTGCGGCGGCTGGGGCGGCGCGATGAACAATCGTTCCACCACTTTCCGGGTTTCACCCGGATCCGGCGCCCAATAGCTGACGCCGCCGATATTGGCGAAATTGCCAGGCACCATGTCCGCCTGGATCTTGTTCCCCTTCAGCGAGGGCAGCGCCATGAACACCTGCCGGAACGACCACGGCGTCATGTTGGTCTGAACGCTTTCCCCAATGATCCCCATGATTTGCGGCAGGCGAATCAGATTCAGCGGCCGGATCGCCTGGGTCGCCAACGCCTTCAGGAACTTCTGCTGCCGTCCCACCCGGCCGATGTCGCCCATCTCGTCGTGGCGAAACCGGATATATTGGCCGGCCTGTTGACCGTTCAAATGCTGAAACCCTTTTTTGAGATGAATCTTGAGCTTGGCGTAAGGGTCTTCATAGTCCATGTTATTCTCCACATACAGATCCACGCCGCCCAGCGCATCGACCACCCGGATGAATCCCTGCCAGTCCGCCACCACGTAGTAATGGACCGGCACCTTCAGGAACTCCTGCAGTGTGGCGATCGTCAGGTCCACCCCGCCATAGGCGTAGGAATGACCAAACTTGTCATTGTTGCTATGCCCCGGAATGGCCACGCGGGTATCGCGGGGAATCGACAGCAGGCTGACGGCTCCCGAACCCTTATGGACGCCCAGAAGCAACATCGAGTCGGAACGGTGGGGACTGTTTTTGGGATTGCCGATTTCTCCGTCATCGATTCCAATGAGCAAAATATTAATCCGGTTCCCGGATTCGTCGGGTCCCCAGATATGGCCATACAGCGCCAGATTTCGTCCCAGCAGAGCCGCGCCGGCCAATGACGCCGCAATAAACAGAAACAGCAGGACTTTCGGCCAGATCCGCGTCCTGCGGCCCGGCTGACGTCCCTCTGTCCGCCCTAGTCGGCTTTTCCGATCATTTTCCATTCCGTTTCGCTTTCATCTCCATCAACAGAGAATTGCGCCCCTCGACCGTATCCGGATGCAGCAGGCCGCCGCCGGACAGCACAAAGGAAATGCTGTGGTCGTAGGCCAATAGCACGGCATCGTCGAGATCCCGTTCCGCCAGTTCCCGCAGTTCCCCGACCCCGGAATAATGTCGGCCCGGCTCGATACAATCGGCCAGATAGATGATTTTGTCCAGCGGCGACATCTGGGCGGCGCCAGTCGTATGGCGGGCAATGGCTTGCAAAATTTCCGGGTCGGTAACGCCGAAACGACGCTCGGCCAACAACGCCCCCAATGGGGCGTGAATCAGCGCCGGTTGCAAGTTTTCGAGCTCGCCGACGGACAAGCCATTGGCGGCGGCGCATTGCAGCAAGTCTTTCCCCTTGAGGTTGCGGGCGCAGTCGTGCAGGATTCCTGCCTGCCGGGCCTTTTCGATATCCACGCCCCAGCGTTCAGCGAGCCGAACGGCAGTCCGGCTCACTTCGCGGCTATGGCGGAATCGCGCCGGCCGCAGTTCTTTTGCGAGAATGACCAGTATTTCTTGATAGTCCATCATCGGCTTATTTCAAGTACAGTCCTTCCTTGTGAATATAGTGCTCCACGTTCTCCGGCACGAAATACCGGATGGATTTTCCCAGCCGCACCCGTTCCCGGATGTCGGTCGACGAGATTTCCAGCTCCGGGGTGGTCAGGCGGTGCACCCGGTCTTTGGCCTTGGGTCCCAACCGTTTGATTTCCTCGGCGATGCTGGCGGTCTGGCCCGGCCGGGAAGCCGCCACAAAATGGCACAACTCCAGCAGTTCGTCGATGTTGTTCCAGGTATGCAGTTCCAACACCGTATCGGTACCGGTCAGAAAATAAAACTCGGTTCCCGCGCCGTATTCGGCGATCAGGGCCCGCACCGTATCAATGGTAAAAGAGGGGCCGGGACGGTCCCTCTCAATCGGCGATACAAAAAAATAGGGGTTGGAATAGGTGGCCATCATCGTCATGATGTAGCGATCCAGGGCCGGCGTCACCGCCATCCCCTGTTTGTGCGGCGAAGTGCCGGTGGGAATGAAGATGACTTTGGCGAGGTCATAGTCCATCCGGACCGCTTCCGCCATCACCAGGTGCCCCATGTGGATCGGATCGAACGTCCCACCCATGATGCCGATCTTCTGTGGCTGATCCGCCATCCTAGCATCTCCCTGCCCCAAGATTTATCATGCGGTCTTATTATACCAGAATTCCCCGGAGTTTCAATTCGCCGGGTCATTCATACCGCAAGGCGTCGATCGGATCCAGCAAGGCGGCTTTCCGCGCCGGGTACAGCCCGAAGAACAGGCCGATGGCGACCGAGAAGCCGAACGCCAGAAGAATGGTGCCCACGGATACAACGGTCGCCCAGCCGAAGACCGAGGATATGATGTAGGAGGAGCCCAATCCCATCGCAATACCGATCATGCCGCCGGTCACGCCGATGACGATGGCTTCGATCAGAAACTGCAGCAGGATGTTGGCAAAGGTTGCGCCCAGCGCCTTGCGCACGCCGATCTCCCGAGTCCGTTCCGTCACCGACACCAACATGATGTTCATGATGCCGATGCCGCCCACCAACAGGGAAATGGCCGCCGTGTTGCCGAGCAGCAGCGTGATGGTGCCGGTCGTTTCTTCGGCGGTGGCCATGACGGCCGCCAGGTTCC
>CAZRQI010000104.1:0-6454 GCA_964602025.1 uncultured Veillonellaceae bacterium | reverse complement strand
ATGGCGGCAGCACCTTGTCCGGCACCGATCTGCGGGCTTCCGTGGTCATTGTCAATACCATGATCGCCGGCGCCTTCGGCGGTCTGGTCGCCACTTTTTATACCTGGAAGATGTATGGCAAACCGGATCTGTCGATGGCTTGCAACGGCAGTCTGGCCGGCTTGGTCGCCATTACCGCTCCCTGCGCCTTTGTCGACAGCATTGCCTCCATCATCATCGGGACAGTGGCCGGGTTCCTGGTTTGCTGGGCCGTTGTCTTCATCGATTCCAAACTGAAAATCGATGATCCGGTCGGCGCTTCCGCCGTTCACATGGTAAACGGAATGTGGGGAATGATTGCTCTGGGACTGTTCGCCGACGGCACCTACGGCGATGGCCTCAACGGCGTGGCCGGCGGCGTCACCGGATTGTTTTACGGAGATGCCGGACAGCTGTGGGCGCAGTTGATCGCGGTTGCGACGCTCTGCGTTTATGGGTTCGGCACTCAGTATCTGTTCTGGAAAGTCACCGATAAATTGATCGGCATCCGGGTTCCCGCCGCAAGCGAAATCGCCGGCTTGGACGAAACCGAAGTGGCACCCTTCGGTTATCCCGACTTCTCGGTCAAAAAAGCTCTGGATATCCCCCTACCCGCCGAATATGCCATAGTTGGGGCCAGCGACGCAAAAAAATAACAGGAAAACGATCATCAACGAATCCTATTGGATGGAGGGCAAGCGAGATGAAAAAAATGACCAAAATCGAAATCATTACCCGACCGGAAAAATTGGAAGCGCTCAAAGAAGGCATGAACAAGATCGGCGTTAGCGGCATGACTGTCACCCAGGTTCTCGGCTACGGCCTGCAGAAAGGGCATCGGGAAGTATATCGCGGCTCGGAGTACACGGTCAATTTGGTTCCCAAGGTCAAAGTGGAGATTGTCGTGTGCGAAGTCCCGGTGGAAAAAGTCATTGAAACCGCCAAAACTGTTTGCCGGACCGGGAATGTCGGCGACGGGAAAATCTTTGTTTACGGCATTGACAATGCCGTCCGGATCCGTACCGGCGAAGAAGGCGACAGCGCCATCATCGACCCGTCAGATTTCCACGCGCTAAATTCCTGAACGGATTACAAATCATACGAAAAATTGCGTGTTTTTTGTTCCCCGTTGACAAGAGTTTTGTTTTCTGTTACGATTTCTCCATACTAATTGATGGGTAGGCAATGAAGCCTTCGCGAACAGCGAAGGCTTTTTGCGTCTATTCGACAAGCTGACGGACAAGGGCGTCCTGTGGCAACACCACGGGGCGCCCTTGTCCATTGTATGGACGAACCGATTCCCAGAGAACCATCATTAAATGTCAACGAGGGGGATGTATCATGAAAAAGGGGAAAATTTACGTTCGGAATCTACTGTTGTTTCTCGGTCTCGTCACTCCCAAGGCCGCATTAGCGGCGGATTCTATCGCCGCCAAGATCGACACCGGCGATACGGCCTTCGTTTTGTTCAGCGCCGCGCTGGTTCTCCTGATGACCCCGGCCCTGGCGCTCTTTTACGGTGGAATGTGCCGCAGTAAAAATGTACTGAGCACGATTATGCAAAGCTTTTTCACGATCGGTTTGATTTCCGTTCAATGGGTCCTGTTTGGCTACTCGTTGGCTTTTGGCCCGGACATTCAGCACTTTATCGGCAATCTCGACTGGATTGGGTTAAGCGGCGTCACCAATGCCCCCAATCCCGACTATGCCGCAACAATCCCGCATTCCGCCTTTATGATTTTCCAGGGGATGTTCGCGGTGATCACTCCCGCTCTCATTACCGGCGCCTTTGCGGAACGCATGCGCTTCCCGGCATTTGTCGCCTTCACCCTGCTGTGGGCCACATTCGTATATGATCCGGTGGCGCACTGGGTCTGGGGAATCGGTGGCTGGCTCCGGGAAATGGGAGTGCTGGATTTCGCCGGCGGCACCGTCGTTCATATCATCTCCGGCGTGTCGGGCCTGGTCATCTGCCTGATGATTGGGAAACGAAAAGGCTACGGAACCGAGGCGATGCGGCCGCATCATCTGCCGATGACGGTCCTGGGCGCCGGATTGCTCTGGTTCGGCTGGTTCGGTTTCAACGCCGGCAGCGCCCTCGCCGCCAACGAAATTGCTGCCAACGCGTTTGTAATCACTCATGTTTCGGCCGCCGCAGCCACAATATCCTGGGTCGCCGCCGAATGGAAAATTCATGGCAAGCCCACCGTTTTGGGAGCTGCCAGCGGCGGTGTCGCCGGACTCGTTTCGATCACTCCGGCGGCGGGATTCGTAACCGCTCCATCGGCGATCGCCATCGGTCTGCTTGGCGGAATCATCTGTTTCTTCTCGGTTAGCCTGATCAAAAGCAAATTCGGTTACGACGATGCGTTGGACGCATTCGGCGTCCACGGCGTGGGAGGCGCCTGGGGCGCCCTGGCAACCGGATTGTTTGCCTCCAAAGCGGTGAATGAGGCCGGCTCTGATGGTTTATTGTACGGAAATCCCGCACAGTTTGCCAGTCAGTTTGTCGGCGTGGCGATCAGTTGTCTCTTTGCCGTGCTCATGACCATTCTCATCATGAAATCCCTGGCATTGTTCATGAAAATCCGCGTGGATGAAGCCCAGGAAAACTGGGGTCTGGACCTCACGGAACACGGCGAACAGGGTTATGCCAATCAAGATCTTGCCGCCGGTTCGCCGGTCCAACATCTTGTCCCAACTGCCAGCCCCTTGTCAATTCCCGAAACAAGTCCGGCTTAACCGCTGGATTTGCTATACCCCCCTCTTCCCCTTCCCCCCAGACGAAACCTTCCGCCGGCCGGCGGAAGGTTTCGTCGCTTTCGGCGTGCAAAAGGCCCGGGCGCGTATTTTACACCCGGGCCCGTTCTCAAGTCAGGACTGCGGTTATTTTTTCGCCACGCCGGCTTTTGTCATCAAATCTTTATACAGTACGGCCTGCTCCGCAATGAATTTTTGATAGTCCGCGCTGGACATGTAGGAAATTCCAAAATTCCCTTTATCCATAAATTCCACGAACTTCGGGTCTTCCGTTGCTTTCTTGAACGCGTCGTGCAGCGTTTTCACCACGGCATCCGGTGTCTTTTGGGGAACTCCCAGCCCGCGCCAGGTCATGATGTTCACGTCGACGCCTTTTTCTTTGGCCGTCGGAACATTCGGATAGGCTTTCAGGCGATCTTTGGCCAGGATGGCCAGGATTTTCAGTTTTCCGGCTTTCACATGCTGGCTGACTTCCGCCGCGCTAACGGTGACTGCGTCAATGTGCCCGCCCAGCAGGTCGGTGACGGCGGGAGCCGCCCCGCCCGGATACGGCATCAGATTGAATTTTACGTTGGCTTTTTCCTGCAGATTCAGCGCCGACAGGTGCCAGATCGCTCCCGGTGCGTTCGCGCCGACTTTGAGTTTTCCCGGGTTGGCCTTGGCGGCGGCGATAAATTCTTCAAATGTTTTATAAGGGCTGTCCGCTTTTACGGTCAGTGCCGAAGAGTCGGAGTTGATCAGCATGACTGCCTTGAAATCGTTGGGATTCCAGGTTACGGCGCCCATTACCGGGTTCATGACCAATTCCACCGTGATCATGGTCACGGTATACCCATCGGGAGCCGCCTTGAAACCGTCCGTCATGCCGGTGGCGCCATTCGCGCCGACCTTGTTGACGACATTGACCGGTTGCTTCAGCAGGGGCTCCGCCGATTTGGCAAGACCGCGGGCTACGGCGTCGGTACCGCCGCCGGCCGCGTAAGGAACGATCAACGAAATGGGTTTCGTCGGGAACTTGGGTGCTTCCGCCTTCTTATCGCCGCCGCAGCCGGCAATGGCCATCGTTGCAAAGGTTAGAACCACCAGGGCCACCAGAAGTTTTCGAGACATCAATACCATCCCCCTATCATGCTTTTTCATCCAGGTTCTTTCGAAATGAATCCGCCCCCCTGAATCTCTTCATCACCTCCAGGCGTCAGGGCAGCGGAACATTGAGCAGTGTGGCGAACAGATAATACAGGGCGCCCGTGGTAATCACCGAACTGGCAATCAGTTTCTTCCACCAGAGCTTCGCTTCTCCGGACTTGTAGGCCATATACATTCCCACACCATACAAAAACACCGGCGTGGTCGCCAAAAATCCCAAAATCGGCATGACCAGCAAATAAGCCACCAATGCGCCATTGGCCATCCAAAATATTACGCCTGGCCCCTCTATCCGTTCGGATGTCGTATGGTCCATGGCAGTTTGAACCATCAGGGAAATCGAAAAGAATACCAGCCCGCCGGCGGCAAGATCCGGAAAAAAAGCCGGCCCCAGGGTTTTATCGCCGGTGGGGTAGGTGCTCGAGGTCATGAACACATATCCCGCCAACAACAACATCAAAACTCCAATTGTGTAGTTTATTTTTCGCACAACCACTTCCCCCTACTCCTTGGGAACTTCCACGCCCAGACGACGGGCGATCCGTTTCTGATACCATTCCTGGATCCACGGCCAGATGAGCGTTATTAGTCCCACCGCCAGCAACGCCAAAGAAATCGGCCGGGTGACAAAAATACTCCAGTCCGAATTCGACATCAGCAGCGAGCGCCGCAAATTTTCCTCCGTCATCGGCCCCAGCAGAACGCCCAAAATCAGTGGAGCGGTCGGGATCGACGCTTTTTTCATAAAATAGCCCAAAAAGCCGAATACAACTACCGTGTAGGCGGGAACCATCGTCCCTTCCGAAGCGAAAGTGCCGACAGTACATAAAATCAATATGGTCGGCCACAAGATCGGCTTGGGCACCGTGGTCATCTTGGCGAAGAAACGGGCGCCAAACAATCCGATCGGCAAAACCCAAAGGTTAGAAATAAACAGACCCAAAAACAAGCCCCAGACGATTTCCGGCCGTTCGGCGAACAGCATCGGCCCGGGACGCAACCCTTGCAAAATCAAAGCGCCCATCATGATCCCCGTCACAGGGTCGCCGGGCACGCCGAGCGTCAGCATCGGCACCAGATCGCCGCCCACCACGGAGTTATTGCCAGCTTCGGAGGCTGTAATCCCTTCGATGGAACCATGACCAAATTCTTCCGGGTGCTTGGACCACATTTTGGCCTGGGCCCAGGAGATGAATGCAGCGATGTTCGCGCCTGCCGCCGGCATGATTCCGATAAATACGCCAAACAAGCAACCAATAATGGTTGGCTTGATCATCTGACGCAGTTCAGCCTTCGTCAATCCCATATCGTTGACTTCGAATTTCTCCAGCGCCTGACTCTTGTTTCCCCCATCCATTTGATAGAGAACTTCGGCCAAAGCGGCGGTCCCGATCATGACTGCCAGAAACGACACGCCGCCCAGCAGGTCCGACGAACCGAAGGTGAACCGTTCGAATCCGGTCATCGGATCCTGGCCGACCACCGCCAGCAGCAAACCGATCATGCCGGAAATGAAGGCTTTAAAAACGGAGCCCTCGGATAGGCTGGAAATGACCGCCAACCCAAACACAGCTACCGAAAAATACTCGGGTGCGCTGAAACGCAAAGCAAACTCCGCCAACGGCGGCGCTACCAGCATCAATACCGCCGTGCCAAAGAGACCGGCAACCACCGAGGCGATGCAGGCGATGGAAATCGCCTTGCCGGCCAGGCCTTTTTTCGCCATCGGATACCCGTCGAAGGTCGTGCTGACCGCCGAAGGAGTACCCGGCGTCGCCAGCAGAATCGCCGGAATAGCGCCGCCAAACATGGCGCCGACATAGATCCCCGACAGCAGCAGCAACGCGCTGACCGGCGAAATACCAAATGTCAGCGGCAATAACAAGGCGACCGCCATGGTCGCGCTGAGTCCGGGCAGGCAGGATACCGCAATTCCGGCAACCGCTCCAAAAAGAATAAAAAATTGCACTTCGAGCGAGGAAATGGCTTGCAACCCCAGAAAAAAATGATCATACATACGCCGGCCGTCACCCCTTGTGAATTTATCAACTAAACTGTTTCATTCGCGAATTTTTCTAAAAGTCCTCTCAATTTCTAAAATCATCGCAACAATCTTTATAAGATTTTCCAGGCCCCTGCAGTCCGACCCACAGTTCGCGAAAAAAGAAGCTCCGCGCCAAACAGCGCGGAAGCTCCCCAAGATCGGAACGAGCGAAACAATGCTCTCGCTCGCTTTATTTTCTTATTGTCCGGCGGCTTTTTTCCAGGGAATCAGTTTGCGTTCCACCCATTCCAAAAATCGGTTGAAGACCAACCCCAACAGCGACAACACCAATACTCCCACCATGAGCTTCGTCGTCAGCATCAAATCGCCATAATGGAGAATCATCGCGCCGATTCCTTCTTTGGCTGCGATCATTTCCGCCGCCACCAACAGCAACAGCGAAGTTCCCGCCGCCAGTTTCAGCCCCGCAAAGATTACCGGCAGGGCCGCCGGCAAGATCACCTTGCGGATCATGTTCAGACGGGA
>CAZRQI010000103.1:0-6491 GCA_964602025.1 uncultured Veillonellaceae bacterium | reverse complement strand
CCCATCCGAAGAATGGAAGTCGGCGCCGGCAGATACAATTCCGAAACCCAGCCGGTCATGCATACCGCCTGCCACAACAAAAGAATGGCCACGATGCCGCCCGGAGCGGTCCAGCGGGAAACTTTTCGTTCCATGAAGGCCAACCGGAATTTTACTTCCCGGCGATACAGTCCCATCGCGTCACACCTCCCGCAGAGCCTCTTCCGCATCCTTGCGGATAAGGCTCCAGATGTGATCGCAGTACTCATTGAACTGGGAAATGTATTCCGCCCGATCACGCCCCCGGCGCGGCAAATCAATCGTTAAAATGCTGTTGACCCGGCCAGGCCGACGGGACAACACGACAATGCGATCCGCCAGATAGACCGCTTCCTGAATATTGTGCGTCACATATAAGGTGCTCAGGCGATGCGTTTCCCAAATCCGCAACAGTTCCTCCTGCATCAAGGTTCGCGTCTGCGCATCCAGAGCAGAAAACGGTTCATCCATCAGCAGCAGATCCGGCTGTATCGCCAAAGTCCGGGCGATCCCGGCCCGCTGGCGCATCCCACCCGACAATTGGTGCGGATAGGACGTTTCAAATCCTGACAGACCCACCAGGTCAATGTGGCGTTGCACGCGTTCCCGTCGCTCGGCCTCCGGCAACCCGGATTCCTCCAGGCCGAAGCCGATGTTGCTCTCCACCGTGCGCCAGGGAAACAGACCCACCTCCTGAAATACCATTCCTACTGATGGATCCCGGTCTTCCCTCAGCCCTTCCACGACAATCCGCCCGGTTGTCGGCGCCAACAGTCCGCCAACCATGTTGAGCAAGGTTGACTTGCCGCAACCGCTCGGCCCTACCAAAACCACGAACTCTTCCTGTTCTACCGTCAGGCAGACATTTTCCAAGGCAATGACCGGACTGCCGTCCGGCCCCGCATACTGTTTGCCAACCTGGTCAACGACAACCCTCATTGGCCCGCGCCAACCTTTTTCAAGGCCTCCTCCCAAAGTTTCGTATCCATTACTTGGGAAGACTTCAATTGCTTTTCGATCATTTTGTGGTTGAAATACCAATCAATCTGCGTCTGAATATCGGTGGCCAAGAGTTTCCCGTCGCGATCCATGTATGGCAGGCCGGCTTTAATGTCCGCCACCGGCGCTCCGGTAAACTTGGCGACGATGCCCACGACTTCCTCGTAATTTGCGCCCGGCGCCGGTTTGCCTTCCTTTTGCTTCAGAACTGCATCGTAATAGTAGCGGGTCGCCTTGATATAGGCGGCCAGGAAGCGTACCGCCGCATCCTTGTTCTTCACGAAGTCCGGCGCGAAAAAGATCGCCGAAGTCTGATAGTCCATGGCATCGCCGACTTGTACCACAACCCGGCCGTGCCCGGCTTTCTCCATTTTGGTGATGTTGGGTTCGTTCAGGATCACGGCGTCCACTTGTTTTCCCTGCAAAGCCGCCATCACCGCACTGAGTTTGCCTAGCGGAACAATCTCGACATCCGACAGCTTCAATCCCTTGGTTTCCAATAACCGTCCCAGCATATAGTGGAAAGTGGAACCCGTCTGGGTGATGCCCACCCGTTTCCCTCTCAAATCTTCAATCTTTTTGGCGCCGCCTTCCCACAAGTCGGTCCGCATCAGGACGGCCGAGGACGAATAGCCCTTTTGCTCCCGGCCTTTGTCCGCCACGATGGATAGGTTCTGGCCGCCGGCCACCATGTTGAAAAGACTGGCGGTGATTCCGGTCGCGCCCACCTGCACCTTGTTGGAAGCCGTCGCCACCGCGATCGGGTGCGCCGCGTCAAACCATTGCGGTTCAATCTCGATTCCCTGTTCTTTAAAAAAACCTTTTTCCAGACCGATGAAGATCGGCGCCGAGCTGGTCAGCTTCAAAATCCCTACACTGACTTTCACCGGCGCAACCGTCGCCGGTTTCGCCGGATCCGTTTTAGCCGGTTCTGGACTTTTGCCGCAACCTGACAGTACCAGACCCAACAACAGAATCATCGCCACCCCGATCATAAGTCCCCGATTTTTCTTCAGCACTACAATACTCCCTTTCTACCGCCTGCATGTTATTTGCGGGCCCGGATCGCCCGCCCGCTTGTAAATGATTATATTACAACCCTAGCCGCACGGCAACCAAGATTCCGCGGGGGGCGGTCGCATTGGACAGGAAAAAACAGCGCCGGCGGCGAAATGTTTTTTTGTCTAACCCATTCAATATGCGTCTATATTTTTATACACAGACTTTGAAACAGTTGTGACATTTCATGCAAAAAGCTGTCCACAATCAGTCTGGAAGGCCATGGTTGCCCCCAGAATCCGCTTATTCCCGGCAAAGGTTGTCTGGTACGATTCTTGCATCGTTATTTTTGAATCGATATTTGTCTTCGCTTGTATTACCGGATCAAATAACAACGGAGAGGAGTTTTAACATGGCCGAGGAAGCAAAGGATGTACTGGAAAAATTCATCCATGTCATGCCCCTATTAAGTGGTATCTTTTCCACGGATATCGGCGTGGCGGTCACCGATCGCGAAAAATATCTGCTTTATAAGCCGGGGCGGACACTGGATCTGAAAATCAGCTCCGGGACGCCGTTAAAACCGGAAACCGCCGTCGTACGCGCCATGACGGAGAATCGTCGAATTGTGGTACGAGGCGACAAAGCCACGTTTGGGATTCCTTATATCGCCAGCGCCGCTCCGATCCTGGATTCTGCCGGAAATGTCGTCGGCGGCGCCGTCATTATCGAATCGGTCGAACAGCAGGATCAGTTGACACTAATGGCGCATAAACTGGCGGACACCACCAGCACCCTGGCCAGCACATCGGAGGAAATTTCCGCGCAAACACAGGAAATCAGCGCTCTCAGCCGAACCATGTCCACCGCGGCCGGCGAATCGCAGGGAAGGCTTCAGGATACAGACCAGGTCGTCGGCCTGATCAAGGCCATTGCCGGCCAGACAAACATGCTGGGCCTGAACGCAGCCATTGAAGCGGCCCGCGTGGGGGAACAGGGACGGGGCTTCGGCGTTGTCGCCGACGAAATTCGCAAATTAGCGACTTCCACGAGTGATTCCATAAAAAAAATCGAATCGACCTTGCAGACAATTCAGGAGGACAGCCGAAAAAATTATGAGCAGACCCGGCGGATTGACGAAGTGATGCCGCAGGTCGCTCAAGCCATCACGCAGGTGGCCGGAGCCGTGCAGGAAGTCAACGAGATGGCCCGGGCCCTGAATGAAATGGCGGAGAATTTGACGAAAAATCAGGGCTGAGATGGCATCCCCAGCAATAGTACTCTTATATTTCCCGGGAAATATACCGATCCCGGTAGACCAAGAACGGCAGTGAGCAACGGCTGCCGCCGACATTTTATTGATAATTTTTCTCCGCAGATTTATAATGAGCTAGAATAGTGTTCCTGAGGAAAAGGGTTTCAGCCTGACGCCAAGGGATGGGCCTACAGCGGTGCGGGATTATTTTGACGCCGTTGTGTGGATCATCGCTCTGCGCCGCCGGTGCAGGGCTTTATTTTTATCCAACGGAGGGAAGCATGGACATTCGACTTGGCTTCATTGGCATCGTCATCGATGATTCTGGCCACGCCGCCGAAATCAATCATATCCTGAGCCGACATGGCCAGATCATTGCCGGGCGACTGGGCCTTCCCCGCCTCCATCACCGGGAAGGCGGAGTATCGGTGATTACGCTGATTGTCCAGGGGACCACCGATGAAATCGGCGCGCTCACCGGTCAGCTCGGCAACATTGCCGGCGTTCAGGTTCGCTCGGCGCTCAGTAATAAATAACAGACAACGGAGGTCTACAGGATGCGGACGGAAAAGGATTTTCTCGGCGCAAAAGAAGTCCCGGTCAACGCCTATTATGGAATCAACACCGTGCGGGCCATGGAAAATTTCCGGGTTTCCCGGCAACTTGTCCATCCCGAATTGATCCGGGCCATGGCGACCGTCAAGCAAGCCGCCGTGGAAATGAATATGTCGCTGGGACTGCTGGATGCACGTTTGGGTTCGGCCATTTTCCAGGCGGCCGCCGAAATCGCCGACGGCAACCTGGCCGACCAGTTCCCGGTGGATGCCCTGCAAGGCGGCGCCGGCACTTCCACCAACATGAACCTGAACGAAGTCATCGCCAACCGGGCCATCGAATTGTTGGGCGGGCAGAAGGGCGATTATTCCCTGGTTCACCCCCTGGATCATGTCAACCTGTCCCAATCCACCAATGATGTTTACCCGACGGCGCTTCGTCTGGCCGCCATCCGGCTGTTGCAGCCCCTGTCGGAAGCATGCGCCCAGCTTCAGGGAGCATTGCAGAAAAAGGAAGCTGAATTCGCCGGCGTCCTGAAGTTGGGCCGAACGGAAATGCAAGATGCCGTTCCGATCACCCTGGGCCAGGAGTTCGCCGCCTGGGCGGAAGCCGTTGCCCGTGACCGCTGGCGTCTTTACAAAGTGGAGGAACGCCTGCGCGAAGTCAATCTCGGTGGCACCGCCGTCGGCACCGGACTCAATGCGGAGCGGAAATATGTCTTTGGCGTAGTGGAGCGGTTGCGTGGCCTGACCGGCATTGGCCTGGCCCGCGACGAAAACATGATGGATACTACGCAAAATGCCGATGTTTTTGTCGAGGTGTCCGGACTGCTCAAGGCCTGCGCCGCCACTCTGATTAAAATCAGCAACGATCTGCGGTTGCTGTCTTCCGGCCCACGCGGCGGTTTCAGTGAAATCCGGCTGCCGGATCTCCAGGCCGGCTCCTCCATCATGCCGGGCAAGGTGAATCCGGTCATTCCCGAAATGGTTGCCCAGGTCGGTTATCAGACCATCGCCCGGGATTTGGCCATTACATTGGCCGCGCAAGGCGGACAGCTGGAGTTGAATGCCTTTTTGCCGCTCGTAGCCGCCAATCTTTTGCCGGCCATGGAAGAACTTACCCAAGCGATGCAGTTATTTGCCGACCGTTGCATTGCCGGCATTGAAGCTGATCCTAGTCGCTGTCTCGGCCACCTGGAAAACAGCGTCGCCCTGATTACCGCCCTGGCGCCGCTGATTGGCTATGACCGGGCCGCTGCCGTCGCCAAACAGGCTTTGACCGATCAGGCTCCGATCAAACAGGCTCTGTTAGACTCCCAGCTATTCACACCGGACGAACTGGACACTCTGTTGCGTCCGGAAGCCTTGACCCGGCCTGGAATGATAAAAAAATCCGCCGGCGCCAAACCAAAGGAGGTCGATCCCCATGCTTGAAACCCCTCGCGGCAACCGGCTCCACATTGCGCTTTTCGGCCGCCGCAACGCCGGAAAGTCCAGTCTGATCAACGCCCTGACCAATCAGGCTCTGGCCATCGTTTCCGCCGTGGCCGGGACCACGACCGATCCTGTCTATAAATCCATGGAGATTCTGCCGATTGGGCCCGTAGTAGTCATCGATACCGCCGGACTGGACGACGTCGGCGAGCTGGGACGGTTGCGGATCGCCAAATCGCTGGAGGTTCTGCGTAAATCGGACCTCGTGCTGCTGATCGTGGATGCCGTTTTCGGCGTCGGCCAGCCGGAACAAGATCTCGCCGCCCGTTGCGCTGAACAGAAAATCCCGTTTATTCTCGTATTTAACAAAACCGATTTGCAGGAAGTTCCGGACAATCTTCTGGAACGAACGCAAAAAGAGCTCGGCGCAGTCGCCGCCGTGGCGGTCAGCGCCCAGGAACGGAAAGGAATTGGCGAGTTAAAAATCGCCATGGTGCGTCATGCGCCGGCGCGCTGGGATACCCAGACCATTGTCGGCGACCTGCTTCAACCCGGCGACATCGCCGTCCTAGTCGTACCGATCGATCTGGCGGCCCCCGCCGGTCGGCTCATTTTGCCGCAGGTGCAGATGATCCGTGATATCCTGGATCATGACGCCATGGCCTATACGGTCAAAGAACGGGAACTGAAGGAATGCATCGCCAGCCTAAACCGCAAACCGAAAATCGTGATCACCGATTCACAGGTCTTTTTGAAGGCGGATGCCGACACGCCGCCGGATGTGCTGCTCACCTCCTTTTCCATTCTATTTGCCCGCTACAAGGGCGATCTGGAAACGATGGTGCGCGGAGCCAAAGCCATCGATCGACTGCGACCCGGCGACAAGGTTCTCATCAGCGAATCCTGCACTCACCATCGGGTCGAGGATGATATCGGCACCGTCAAAATCCCCCGCTGGCTGCGCCAGCATGTGGGCGGCGAGCTGATCGTCGACCACTCCAGCGGCCTGACCTTCCCGGAAAACTTAAACGAATACAAGCTGGTCCTCCATTGCGGCGCTTGCATGACCAACCGCCGGGAAATGCTGGCCCGGATCGTTCAGGTGCAGCAGGCCGGCGTCCCGATCGTCAACTACGGAGTGGCGATCGCCGCCCTGATGGGCATCCTGCGCCGGGCCCTGTCGCCGTTTCCCCTGTTGCAGGAAATCCTGGATGAAGAAGAATAATCCCAAA
>CAZRQI010000102.1:1859-6494 GCA_964602025.1 uncultured Veillonellaceae bacterium | reverse complement strand
GACGCGGGTTGGATCCGGAACTATATAGCGCTGGCGCTTGCTCTCGGGCAAGTGGACGAGGGGAAGGTTCATCGAGAATTCAGCGGATGCCTTCCGGCTGTCTGCAGCCGCAAGCAATCGACAAAACCGCGGGGTGACCGGCGGGACAAAACGATTGTGGCAGAACCCGATTAACGAATATTGGAGGAATTACATAGATGTGTGGCATTGTGGGCTATGTAGGTCCGAAACAAGCTGCGCCATTTTTGCTGGAAGGCCTGCGAAAACTGGAATATCGCGGGTATGATTCCGCCGGCATCGCCGTGTATAATGGCGCCAACATTACCCTGGAAAAGTGCATGGGACGTCTCGACAGCCTGGAAAAGAAAATTGAAGGGCATATTCCGCAGGGACATCTGGGCATCGGCCATACCCGTTGGGCAACCCATGGCCGTCCGTCCGACACCAACGCTCATCCGCACGCCGATTGTCATGGCGATTTTGTGGTGGTTCACAACGGGATCGTCGAAAATTATCTGCACATCAAGGAGCGACTGATCGAAAAAGGGCACAAATTCTTGTCGGAGACGGATACCGAAGTAGTGGCCCATCTGGTGGAAGAATACTATGAGGGCGATTTTGTCGAAGCCGTGAAAAAGGTACTGGCCGAGATCCGCGGATCTTACTCGCTGGTCTTTATTTCCAAACATGAACCCGACAAGATCATCTGCACCAAACAGGACAATCCCTTGGTCATCGGTCTGGGCGAAGGTGAAAATTTTATCGCTTCCGACATTCCGGCGATTATCCATCGCACGCGGCGGACCTTCATTCTCAGCGACGGCGAAATGGCCGTCGTGACCAAGGATTCGGTCTGGGTCACCAACCGGCAGGGAACGCCGGTATCCAAGAAAGTCTTTGAAGTGAACTGGGATGCGGAAGCGGCGGAAAAGGGCGGCTACGATCATTTCATGATCAAGGAGATCATCGAACAGCCCAAAGCTTTCCGCGATACGATGACGGCCCGGGTGAACAAAGATAACAACACCATTTCCTTTGACGAACTGAAGTGGACCCGGGAAGAGGTCGCCGCCATCAAAAAAATCACGATTACCGCCTGCGGGACGGCCTATCATGCCGGTCTGGTCGGCAAGTACTATCTGGAGCAGTTGGCGAGGATCCCGGTCGAGGTGGACATCGCGTCCGAGTTCCGCTATCGGAATCCGTTGGTGGATTCCAGCACGCTGGTGATTATCATCAGCCAATCCGGCGAGACCAGCGATTCCCTGGCGGCCCTGAAGGAAGCCAAGCGGCTGGGCGCCCGAACGCTGGCGGTCACGAATGTCGTCGGTTCGTCCATTGCCCGTGAAGCCGATCAGGTCATTTATACCTGGGCCGGGCCGGAGATCGCGGTGGCCTCCACCAAGGCCTATACCACTCAACTCCTGGTAATGCTGATGGTGTCGATCTATTTGGCCGGATTGCGTGAAAGCCTGCCTGCCGAGCGTTTGAACCAGCTTGTGGCGGAGCTTAAGAAATTGCCGCAAAAAGCGGATGAATTCCTGGCCAATGGACAGGCGGTCAAGACGTTTGCCGAACTGTATGGCTTTAATGAAGATGTGTTTTTCATCGGCCGGTCGCTCGATTATGCCGTGGCGATGGAAGGCGCGCTCAAGCTCAAGGAAATTTCCTATATCCATGCCGAAGCCTATGCTGCCGGCGAACTGAAGCATGGAACCCTGGCGCTGATTATCGAAGGCGTACCGGTCATTGCCCTGGCGACCCAGATGGATGTTTATGAAAAGACCTTAAGCAACATCAAGGAAGTCAAGGCGCGCGATGCGGTGGTCATCGGCCTGGCGATGGAAGGCGACGATCAGATCAAAAAATACGTCGACCACACGATCTTCATCCCGGCCACGGAAAAATATCTGGCGCCGATCCTGGCCGTCATTCCCTTGCAGTTGCTGGCCTACTATGCGGCCGTGACGCGGGGCTGCGACGTGGACAAGCCCAGAAATCTGGCTAAGAGCGTAACGGTCGAATAAGAACACAGACCTGGGGCATCGGTTTCACCGATGCCCCGTTTTGTCTATTGAAGGCAGGCATGATTTTGGAAAAGGTTAATAACTCCTGCTTCTGTGGGTTCGAATCGGAATTCGTATCGATTTGCGAATGGTTTTGAAGGCCATCCCGAATACTCCATCCAGTCGCTCGGGATTAAAATCAGCATCCATGTTGATTTTACCCCCAAAACCATTTCGCTTCATCGACGAATTAAACGATTCAAACCCAATGAAGTTTTCATTATTTACCTTTACCCAAAGATCTGCAAGAAATGAAATCGGTCTGGACAAAAATCATTTCGCTGTTTATAATGAAGGTATCCCTCCCCGGGATGGGGGGGTATAAATAAGGCGGTGGTTTTTGTGTGGAAGAAGTACGCGTATTTTGTGCTGATTGCCTATTTGTTCGTCGGATTATTTTTTTACCCCATACTGGGTTTGATCGCGTTGGCCTGTATGTTGGCGCCGGTGGCGTTGGCGCCGTTCAAGGGGAGAGCTTGGTGCGGCAATTATTGTCCCCGGGGCAGCCTGTGGGATGAAGTGTTCGCCAAGATCAATCCTTCCCGGACCATTCCCGGTTGGGCCCGGGCGCCCGGATTCCGCTACGGGGTTCTGTTCACGGTTTTTGGCCTGTTTACCTGGCAAATGGCGGGGGCCTGGCCGGACCCGGCGGCGATCGGCAAAGTGTTTTTACGCGTGATTTTCATTACGACCCTGATCGGAATCTTTTTGGCTCTGAAGTTCAGTCCCCGAACTTGGTGCAGTTTTTGCCCGATGGGCACGTTGGCTTCATTGTTCTCAAAAGGGAAAAACCCGATTCGTGTCGAAAACACTTGTGTAAGTTGCGGATTGTGCGCCAAAGCCTGTCCGATGGATCTGGCGCCCTACAAACATGGCGAATTGTTCGCCGATCCGGATTGCATCAAGTGCGGCGTTTGCGTGACCAAATGCCCGAAACAGGCGCTGAGTTTTTCCAGATAAATTTTTTGAGAATGTCGCGCGGGGAGGCGGAAACATGTTGCATCGATGGAGCAGATTCGGGATTCTGGGGGCACTGATATTGCTGTTGGTTGTCAGCGGGCCAAGCCTGGGGGAGAGTGCCGACTGTCCGGAACCGGATGTGATCAGGGCCCGGGTCGCCGACAACAATGAATTCGCGTTTTCCCTGTATCAAAAGATTGCCGGCGCCGAACCGAACCTGGGGAAGAATGTCTTTTTTTCTCCCTACAGCATTTCTACGGCGCTGGGGATGACGTACGCGGGAGCACGCGGCGAAACGGCGCAGCAGATGGCAGCGGCGCTGCGGTTTGACGCGGAACAGGAATCGTTGCACCAATCTTTCCGCGACTTGGCCGCCCGCTTGGACGGAACCGGCAAACCGTATCAGCTCAAGATCGCCAATGCGCTCTGGGGGCAACGGAATTATCCATTTGAACCGAAGTTTTTATCCCTGATTGTCGAATATTATGCGGGCGGCTTCCAAACGCTGGACTTTGCGCAAGCGCCGGAGCCAAGTCGGCTGGCGATCAACCAATGGGTGGAACGGCAAACGGCCGATAAGATCCGGAATTTGTTGCAGCAGGGCGATATTACTTCCCTGACACGGTTGGTATTGACCAACGCGATTTATTTCAAAGGCGAATGGGAAACTCCGTTTGAGAAAAACCAGACACGTCCGGCGCCATTCAAAGTCAGTCCGGGGAACACCGTCGAGGTACCGATGATGGTACGGATCGGGCAATTGCCCTATACGGAGACGGATACGCTGCAGGCGGTCGAGTTGCCGTATGCCGGCAAGGATATGGCGATGGTCCTATTATTGCCGAAGGATGACCTCGGGTCTCTGGAACAGTATTTGTCACGGCAGCAAGTGGGAATATTGTTGACTCAAATGCAGCCGACTCGACTCAGTCTGTTTCTGCCGCGGTTCAAATTCGATGCCCGGTATGCCTTGCAGAACCAAGACTACTTGCCGGCATTGGGAATGGTCGATGCCTTTGACAGCCAATTGGCCGATTTTTCCGGGTTGACAGGCCATAAGGGGTTGTATATCTCAGGCGTATTTCATAAAGCGTTTATTGATGTGAACGAGAGCGGCACGGAGGCGGCTGCGGCGACGGCCGTAGTGGTCGGGCTGAAGAGTATGCCGCCGCCGGCGACCGTTTTCCGGGCGGATCACCCCTTCCTGTTTCTGATTCATCACAAACCAACCGGTTCGATCCTGTTTATGGGGCGGATCGCCAATCCGGCGCAATAAATAGCCAGCTTCAAAGGGTACTGCTTTTTGAACTGAACCCCATGAAAAGGACATTGAGGAAAAAGGCCTCCTGTTGTAGGATAACTACGATAGGAGGTCGTTTCTATGAGCAAGCACTTTGGAGCGCAAATTATCGAGCATGTACTTGAAATGAAAAAACAAGGGATGACTAATCGTGCCATTGCAGGGAAGTTTGGGTTAACCACGCTCCAGATAAAAAAGCTAGTGACCCGGCACAACAGCAAGAGCCGTTCATCAATTATTGTACCCAAGCGCCGGGGTAGGCCAAGAACAAGACCAATCACCGATGAGCAGGAGTACCTTGAGCGAATC
>CAZRQI010000102.1:0-1809 GCA_964602025.1 uncultured Veillonellaceae bacterium | reverse complement strand
GATGTGAAGCCACAGATTAAATACACCGCCATTGCGCAACATGCCGGCAAATACCCGATTGCTTTCATGTGCAACTTTTTTGAGGTATCACGAAGTGGTTACTATGCGTTCCTTAAACGGCAAGATCGACCATCCGCCGAGACAGCATTGGCTGCCCTGATTCAACTTGGTCAGCAAAAGGCACATGGGACATATGGTTACCGCCGCATGGGGTTATGGCTTGAACGGCAAGGAGTTCGAAAAAATCATAAGACCGTATTACGGATGATGAACAAGTACGGATTGCTGGCACAGATCCGTCGGCGAAGAAAGTATCGGCAAATGGGCGAACAACTGCATCGGTATCCGAACAGCCTTAACCTGGATTTTACGGCAGTAAGGCCCAATCAAAAATGGGTCACCGACATCTCCTACATTCCGACGCCGCAAGGCACCCTATATCTGTCGATGATCCGCGATTTGTTTGACAACAGCATTGTTGCCTACCAGACCGGAACCGAGCATTCGATCAACCTGGTTCTGCGGACCGTTCAGAAAGCCAAAGCAAAAGAAGTGGTCACTGGAGAGTTGCAACTCCACAGTGACCAAGGGTTTCAATACACCTCCCAAGCATACTTCACCCTAACACAAAAGTACGGGATTACACCGTCCATGTCAAGGCGGGGCAACTGCTATGACAACGCACCCGCAGAGAATTTTTTCGGCATTTTAAAAACCGAGTGTATTCGCCGGCACAAACCTAAGACGCCGGACGAGGCCCGCCAACTTATCGCGAACTATGTTTTTTTCTACAATCATGAACGGATTCAGCTCAAAACAAAACTGACGCCGCTTGAAAAACGACGCCAGTTTGCATAATTTCACCGAATCCTGCGATAGGGCTTTTTATTCGTGTCTATTGGACGGGGTTCAGTTCATTTGGCAGTACCCTTTGTTTTTTTAGGGGAAGGGTGGGTTTGAGATGATTCGAAGAATAAGAAAAAAATATAAAGTCAAAAATATTGACTTTCAAAATTTGGTTTGCTAAAATCAAATCATAGGCGAAAGCCAACAAAAAAATTTAGGAGGGTTCAAAATGGCAAATATCAGATTGTGGTCGCCGATGGACCACCTTTTCCGGGACTTTGCGGACATGACAAGGATGCTTGACATGCCGAACGTTCCCGTTCTGTTCAAGGGTGGAGAACCCAAGGTCGACATCATCCAAAATGAAACGGACGTCATCGTCAAGGCGGATGTCCCCGGAGTCAGGAAAGAAGACATCAACGTGACGGTTACCGAAGATACGATCACGATCCGTGGCGAAACCAAGTCGGACTTTGAGGAGAAGAAGGAGAACTACTTCCACTCGGAACGCTTCTTCGGAACCTATAGCCGGACGTTGCCGCTGCCGACGCTGGTGGCTGGCGACAAGGCGAGCGCCAAGTTCGAGGACGGCGTGCTGACGATCACGATCCCCAAGGCGACCAAGCCGGAAAAAGGGCACGTGGTGGATATCCAGTAACGGGATGTTGTTGTAAAACCGGTCTCTCTCCTGAAAGGGAGGCCGGTTTTTTATCGAAGATGCTGTAGGCTGCGTAGATGGTCAAGTCATAGGGCTATCTGAGCATCAAGCGGCGGAACATGAGATAAGCGGAGGTTAAGCGAAGCGTCGAAGCGTTCTCTTTTCCGCCACTTGAATGGGTAGACAAACGCTTTGTGAACTGGAATTTTGAATTGAATTCGTTATAAACCCGAAAAATAACTGCGCCAAGCGCAGGCAGAGAGGCAGGTTCTGACAATGGGAAGAGCAGTAGGAATAGATTTGGG
>CAZRQI010000101.1:0-6518 GCA_964602025.1 uncultured Veillonellaceae bacterium | reverse complement strand
GTAAGCAAGGCCCGCGCCGCGTTGAACTCGGCCTCATGGGCGGAATGGCCGATACCGGTCCCGCAAGCGATCACGTACGGATCAATCTGACTAAAGGAGTCAAACCTCGGCACCGAAGAAAAATCGGCGGTGACTTCCCGCACCATTCCCCGGGTGGTGAACACGGCGAACCGTCCCGCCCCCGCAGTTTTCAACGCCCCCTGTACGGATTTGGCGTAAGCGATCAATTTCTGGGTGATATTCATCTCCAGGGTAAACAAATCGTCCGCCGACTGAAACTCCTTGGAGTGGGGAAAAGTGTCCATTTCAAACAACTGCACGGCGATCTGGGCATCCCGCGCCGCCTGCATCTCCGCCGTCCGCAAAATCAGGTTCAATACCGACTCGACGGCGGACCGGGCCGGCAACACCCGATACACCGGAACCCCCAACTCTTCCAGCCGTTTTTTCACCCCCAGAGTGCAAGTGACGGCCAATTTGGTCTTGCCGCTGCGCCAGAGATCGTAATGATAAGCGGCGCCGACTTTTTCCGTCATGCCGATTTCGAACGGGCGGACATAGGCGGGTTCCGCCGGAATCCCCATCTCCACGAACACCTGCTTGAGGTCTTCGTACAGGATCGAGTCGAAACTGATTTCCGTCAACTTCACCGGCTGCGTATAAAAGATTTCACACAACGTCTTATACAGGCTGGACCCTTTGTATAAAATCTGAAAGATCGGTTGCCGCACACCGCCCCATTCCCGGGCAATCACGCCGGCAATGCGGCCGGGCAGCAGCCACATGTCCACATCGTGTCGGTGCGCCTGAAACAGTGGCACAATTTCGGCTATTTCCCGGAACGGGATGGATTGGCAGCTGAAATCCGGATACTCGTCGGCAATGTCGCGGACGATCTGCACCGAGTCTTCGCTTCCCAGGATGCCCAGTCGGATCTTCAATTCGTTCAGGCTCCGTTCTCATTCGCGCAGCGGCGAAATTTCGTTGTTGAAATCATTCGCCACGGCATTCGCATTCCCCTGCCGCTCAGTTCCTGCTTTTGCGGCGGTCAAAAACAAAGCAGGAGCCTTTCTGCTGCTTCGCCGCTTTTTTCAGCTCGGCGGCCACCTCCGGAATCTCCCAGTAGTTCGTGAAATTCCGGTATCGATTGCTGACCCCGGCCACGGAAATCGAAGTCACCGGATATTTTTCCAGCACGCCCCGCCGGTTCTTCACATGGATATATCCCCGTTCCAGATCTTCCGTCGAGTACGCCGCCTGAATCTCCTTGTCGAAGATTTCGATGATTGCCCGGGCAATATTTTCAGCCCGATCGGGACTTGTGATGATGAGAAAATCATCGCCGCCGATGTGGCCCAGGAAATCTTCGCCCTGCCCTTCCCGCGCCAGGGCGCGGCTGAGCGTTTCCGCCGTCATCAGCAGCACTGCGTCGCCGCGCTCAAAGCCGTATTTATCGTTATACGCCTTGAAATTGTTGAGATCCACGTACAGGACGGCGAACTGGGCCTCGTTCGTCAACAGGCAGCGCAGCTTTTCCTCGATCATCAAGTTTCCCGGCAGGCCGGTCAGGGGATTGGAGTTGTGCGCGCACAGGACCTGCAGCTCGGTGATGTTGTTCAGCAGGTTCATGATGGACACGACTCCCGCATATCGCCCTTCCTGCACCACGATGATCAAGTCGTACAAATTCGACTCTTCCCGGCTCATCGCGATCTTGGACACGGCCTCGAGCGGCAGGTCGGCGTTGACGATCAGGGGCGAAGCGTCCATGACCAGGTCCACCGGCCGCTTGTGGTACAGCGAGACGCCATAATAGGAGCCCAGATGAAAGTACAGGCGATTTTTCATCACCAGTCCGACCGGCTTGCCATCCTGGACCACGACGACCCCGCGCACCGCGCTCGCCGCGAACTTGGCCTCGACCTGCTCGGTCGTCGTTTCCGGATGGACCGTCGGCACATGCTCAACGATCTCGCCGATGACCCGTCCCAGCGACGTGCTGCTCTCCAGCGCCCGCCGTCCGGCTTCCTGCCGCCGGAACTTCCGGATCAGCGCGACGGCCTCCGGTGAAACCGGCGCCGGCGGATTGGCCGGCCGGGCCAGCAAATACCCCTGTGCGTAACCGACACCGAGCTTCATCACCGTCATCAACTCGTCCTCGGTTTCCACCCCTTCGGCGATGATCTTGCTGTTCATGGCGGCCGCCAGATTGACCAGCGCTTCCAGAATGGCGATTTTGAAGGGATTGTTGTGGATATCCCGGACGATCGACATATCCAGCTTGATAAAATCCGGATACAGTTCCGCGATGGCCTGCAAACTCGAATACCCCGCCCCGGCATCGTCGACGGCGATGCTATAGCCCTGCCGCCGGTAGTGGTGCAACGCCCGGGTGAAGTTGCCGAAGTCGCTGATCGCCGTTCGTTCCGTGATTTCAAACGCCACCTGCTCGGGAATCAGCCCATGATGCAGCACTACCTGTTTGGTGCGGCCGTTGCGAAACTCCGGGTCGTTGATGACTTCCGGCGTAACATTGAGGAACAACTGCTGACCGGGCGCCAGCATCCGGGCCTGCTGGATCGCCACTTCCCGGCACACATGCTCCAGCGCCAGCAACAGCTTGCAGCGCGCCGCCGCTGCGAACAAATCCGTCGGCATATGCAGCGGACTTCCCGCCGGCCCCCGCGCCAAGGCCTCATACCCCAGCGGCTCGCCATCCGCCAGACTCACGATCGGCTGGAAAACCGGCGTGATCTTTTTCTCGCGGATGATCGCCAGCAATTCGTCATGCAACGCCCGTTCCCGAATCAGATCGGACATCTGCCGCCCCATCAGCTCCAGCGCCGTGCCTTCCTCGCCGCCTGGCCCCGGCTCCGTCGGTTTTTCCGCCGCTTCGGCGATCCGCTCGCCAAACAGTTTTTGCTGAATTTTGATTTGCATTTTGTGCTGCTTTTTTTCCACGGTGCAATACAATTTCACCAATTTCCGAACGGTTTTGGCTACCATGATTCTCCCTCCAAGTCGCTGCGTGCAGTTGTTTCCTCCTTTATCATACGGGTTTCGCAGCCGCCTGCGGTTATCAACACGTAAAAATCGCGTTACGTTTGCGTAAAAAGAAGGATTTTCGCGGCCTGGCGAGAATAAAAGTGTTATACTATGATCACAGAAACACGCGAGGTGATGAAACTTGGCTGCCCGTCGCAAATACCGCATACGGTGGATTCGGGTCCTGGTCTTGCTGACAGCGGCCTATTTCATCTTTTTGGCTGTGGGTCAACAGTTCGAGCTCTACACGATCCAACGGGAAACCTACTCCCTGCGGGGTCGCATCGCCGAGCTGGAACAATCCAACAAATCCCTGGCGGACGAAAAATCGAAACTCTCGTCGCCGGCCTACGTCGAAAAGATTGCCCGGGATGAACTTGGCTTGGTCAAACCGGGGGAAGTTCCCTATATTCCTTGACACTCGTTCGATTCGGAAGATATAATGAGCTATATCAAACAGACAAGGGGGATCTACTGGTAGTATGTCGATCGAAGTCGGCGGCATTGTTGAGGGCACCGTCACAGGCATAACGAATTTTGGTGCATTTATCGAACTCCCGGGCGGGAAAGTGGGTCTGGTTCACATTTCCGAAGTCGCCGATGTTTATGTCCGCGATGTCAAGGACTTTCTTAAAGAACGCGACAAAGTGCAGGTCAAAGTTCTATCTATTGACGCCAATGGGAAGATCGGTCTTTCCATCAAACAGTTGAAACCCCCGACCGAACAACCCGTCCGACGGCCACCGGCTTTTGAGGGACGCCGTCCCGGGCCGATGGATTCGCGTCGTCCTTTGCGGCCGATGCCGCCGTCGTTCGAAGATCGGTTGACAAAATTCCTCAAAGACAGCGACGAACGACTCACCGATTTAAAAAGAGCCACCGACTCCAAGCGCGGCGGCCGTGGCAGTCGACGCTCGGATTAGTTCATAAACCAACGCAAGGAGCATTTCATCATGAAATGCTCCTTCTTCATTCTTTGCAAAGGAGATTTCCCACACATGCGGCGTCGCAGCATCCGTGCCCACCTCATTTTCAACTCCCTGGCAGTGATCCTGTTGCCGCTCATCCTGTTCGCGGCCTACAGTTTCTGGCAGGTCTACCGTTTCAATCCGGCAGAGTTCGCCCAGCTGCTACTGGTCCTCTCGGTCGCGTTCGTCCTGACCGTGATCCTGGCCATCATCCTCAGCATCAATATCGCCGAAAAATTCACGATCCCGCTGGAACGCATCACCACTGCCGCCCGCCGGATCGCCTCCGGCCGTTTGTCGGAGCGGGTCCATATCCATACGGAAAATGAAATCGACGTGGTGGCGCTGGCCTTGAATCATCTTGCCTCCCGCCTGGAAGAAAAGCTGGAAGAGATCACCGCGGAAAAGCAAAAGTTGCAGCTGATCCTCGAGCACATGGACAATGCCGTCCTGCTGTTCGACAACCACGGTTGCCTGCAGGAGTCCAACCGCAGCGCCCGCCTCTCGTTCAGCCTCCTGCCGTCGATGCTGGGCCAGCACAACATCAATGTCCTGGGCAACAGCCAGATCGACCTCGCCATGAAGGAAGCCCAAAAAACCGGCCAACTGCAATACATCACCTTTAAGACCAATTTTCAGGGCCTGCCGAAAATATTCCAGGGCTCCCTGATTCCTCTGCCGCGCAAAGAAGATGCGCCGACCGGCGTACTCGCTGTGTTTCATGACGTCACCTCACTGAAACTCCTGCAGGAACGTCAGGCGGATTTTGTCGCCAACGCCTCGCACGAACTTTCCACGCCATTGACGGCCATCCGGGGTTTCGCCGAAACCCTGGTGGACGGCGCAGCGGACCAGCCGGAGGACAGCCGCCGGTTCGCCGCCATCATCCTGTCGGAAGCCGAACGCATGCAGCGCCTGGTGCAGGATCTGCTGCAACTGGCGAAAATCGAGGCCGTCGAATACCGGCAAACGATCGCTTGCCAGCCGATGCCGGTCCAGCCGCTGCTAAGCGCCATCGTGCGTGAACTGGCGCCGGCTTGGACGCAAAAGCGCATCGACCTGTCGCTGGACTTGCCGGCCCAGGCGCTTTGGGTCTTCAGCAACGCCGACCTGCTGAAACAGGTGCTGGTCAACCTGATCGACAATGCCGTCAAATACACACCGGACGGCGGTTCCGTCCGAATCGCCGCCTTTCCAGAGGCGGACCGGGCTCAGTTTTCCGTCAAAGATTCCGGCATCGGCATCCCGGCCGAAGAACTGCCCCGGATCTTCAACCGGTTCTACCGCACCGACAAGTCCCGGAACCGTTCCATTAGCGGCACCGGCCTGGGCCTGGCCATCGTCAAGCATACCCTGGATGCTTTGGGCAGCGCCATCGAAGTGGAAAGCCAGCTGCACAACGGAACGACCTTCCGGTTTTCCCTGCCGCTCGCCGCGCCGGACCCGAAACAATCCGGACTGGAAAAAGAAGTGTAGCGGCGGCTTATTTCGCGACAGTCGCGCACTTATAAAAAGACCCCGCTTTCCAGATGACGGAAGCGGGGTCTTGTCGTATAAACCAATGATTTTGTTATAGAGTCTGGAACGTGACGAGGCCTTTTTTGTAAAGCTGCAGGTTCTTGCCGAAGGCTTCCTTGTCCGCCAGACTGCCGAGCAATGTCAGCATGTAGTATCCCCGGTCGGCCTGGACCAGGCTGATCGCCAGACGCTGGTCCTTGTGGCGGATCAGCAGCATCACGCCTTCATACTTGCCGACCTTGACAAACGAGGACGTTTCGCAAATTTTGTCTGGACCGTAATCCGCCTTCAGTAGCTCCGCCAGCAATTTTTCCCGTTCTTCCACCGAAAGATTGCGGGGATTGACGAAACTGTCCTTGCGGACTTGGACCATCCAGATGTTGAGTTGCTTTTCATGCGGGCTGAAATCCAGCGCCACGCCCCGGTCGTCGGAGTTGACCGGCAGGACTTGCCGGGGCGGCTCCGGGCATTCGATCTGAAACGAAAATTCGCTATTCTGGTAGGTATAGGCATGACTGACACCCGGAAACGCCAGCAGCATCGCCGCCATGGCGCCCAGGCAGAACAACCCGCACAGGAAGGACCGCATCACATTTTTCATCGTCTTCTCTCCTTTGCCGTGCCGTCACGGATTCATTGGACTTCCTGTCTGTATTCTTCCACAAAACGGTCGTCTATTCCTGCCGTAAGGTAATGAAGGTAACGAAGTTAACGAAAACTGGCTTTTTAAATTTTATTTCGCACAGGTTCATAGACTGCGGCAATCTTTGTAAAAAACCTAAATTTCGTTACCGTCGTTAACTCGTTACCTTCGCTGCCAATTCAATCGAAAAAAAACCTGCGATGTTTCAATCCACCGCAGGTTCGGGACAACCCCTATTTTATAACTCAGTCAAGCGGGTTTATTTCTTCCGCAGCCGTTCGCCGGTCACCAGATAGATCACCCACTCCGCCACGTTGGTGGAATGGTCGGCGATTCGCTCCAGA
>CAZRQI010000100.1:0-6580 GCA_964602025.1 uncultured Veillonellaceae bacterium | reverse complement strand
TGGGTGAAACTGATCATGACCGGCGCGGCGATCGGTCTGTTCGCCTCGTTGTGGAGCCCGGCCCTGATCAAGGGCGGCGGACAATTTTTCGCCGGCATCGTGTCGTTTGTCTCGATGCTGCTGATCTCCAAGTACGCCGGCAATTATCCACGGCTGCAGGAACCGGCGCTGGGGATTGCGATGCTGATCGGCATGTTCGCGGCCGCTTACTTCTTCTAACGACGATTTGTTCCGCACCATTTTCGTAATAACGATGAAATGAGGAGGATCCGTATGGAAGGCAATTATGATTTTCAGGCCCAGTCGGCCCGAATCGGGATGTTTACGATCACCGCCGGTTTGATCGCCAACTTTGTGCCGGCGTTGTATCTGGCGGGAGTGATCGGCGTTATGCCGCAGGTCACGGACCTGATGCAGATCTATGCGGTCGCGTTGAGCGCGTTTGGCGTCAGCTGGCTTGTGCAGCCATTGTCGTTTTATCCGATGCTGGGCATCGGCGGTTCGTATATCAGTTGGTTATGCGGCAATGTGGCCGACATCCGGGTGCCGGCGGCGACGATGGCACAGCGGGTGGCGGGGGCCGAACCGGGTTCGCCGGAAGGGGACGTGATGGCGACGATCGGGATCGCGGCTTCGGTGTTCGTGTCGGTGGCGATTCTGACGCTGTTCACATTCATCGGCTCGGCGATCATGCCGCTGGTGCCGAAATTCGTGACCAAGGCGTTCGGGTTCATTTTGCCGGCGGTGTTCGGAGCGGTGTACGCCGAACTGTCGCGCAAGCACTTCAAGATCGGCGTGCTGACGATCATCGTCGGGTTGGGGATCACTTTCGCGGCGCCGAAGATCGGCCTGCCGGGCTCGTTGTTGTCGATCTGCATCATTGCCGGCGGCATCGCCATGGCGCGGATTATTTTCCTCACCGAAAAAAAATAGACTGAAAGCGGGACTGCTCGGCGCTTAATGACATCCGCGCCGGACAGTCCCGCTTTGCACAAGGAGCTATTTGGATTTTCACCGATTTTTCCACGGGCGTGCTTCTTTGATATAATATCCACGGACGAGGAAGAGGGGGGGCGCGCGGCTTGCTATGGGAAATTCTTGAGGTCACCGGTACCGTTGCTTTTGCGGCGGCGGGTTCGCTGGTGGGCATCAAAAAGCGTCTGGACATTTTTGGCGTGGCCATGCTGGCGGTGACCACTGCGGTGGGCGGCGGGATTATCCGGGACACATTGCTGGGCAACGTTCCGCCACTGGCCTTTCGCAATCCGGCGTTCATTTTGCTTAGCCTGGCGGTCTCGGTCCTCGTCTCATTCTACGTCATTCCGGTAGCCCGGCGGAAAACGCTGCTGACGATATGCGATGCGGTCGGCTTGGGCGCATTCACGGTCACCGGCGCCGGTCTGGCGTTGGCGCACGACAATCCGCTGCTGGTCATCGTTCTGGGAGTGACGACCGGCATCGGCGGCGGGGTACTGCGGGATGTTTTTATCCGCGAAATCCCCTTGGTATTTCAGCGGGAGATCTACGCGGTGGCCGCCGCTATTGGCGCGCTCTCGTTCTATGGGCTTCAGATGGTCATGCCGGACGGCCAGGCGCTGTATCCGGCATTTTTCATCACGGTGGCGATCCGGTTGATCAGCGTCCACTACGACGTAAATTTGCCGCAAGTTCGCGGGGAAACTCTGTTCCCGAATCGCAAATCCGGCAAAACAAATCTTGTATACATTCGAAAATCGTATTTACAGAGCCGTCGGAAAAAGTTATAGTTAGAGCATGAAACAATATAATTTTAAAACTCAGATCCAAACCGCATACTGCACCTTGCCGGGGATGATCATGCACAGCCTGCGGGAGGCCATCTTGTCGGGCGAATTGAGCGGCGGCGTTCAGTTGAAACAGGAAGAGCTGGCCTCGAAGTTCAACGTCAGCATGAGTGCGTTGCGAGAGGCGCTGAAGAGTCTGGAAGCGGAAGGACTCGTCAAATTTTTCCCGAACCGGGGCGCGGTGGTCAGCGAACTGTCGCCGGCCGAGGCGCAGGAGATTTTCGACATCCGGCTGTATCTGGAATTGGGCGCCCTGGAACTGGCGATTCCCAACCTGAGCGAAGCGGATCTGGACGCGGCCGCTCAAGTTTTGCAGGAAATCGATGCGGAAGTGGACGGCAAACGTTGGAGCGTCCTGAACTGGCGTTTCCATGAAATTCTCTATCACGCGGCCAACCGGCCGAAACTGCTTTCCCTCATCCAAAACCTGCACAACAACGTGGAACGCTATATGCGGCTATATTTGGCGACGTTGCATTATCAGGAAAAATCGCAGGCGGAGCACCGGCTCCTGTTGGATGCCTGTGGCAAAGGCGATGTCAAGGCGGCCCAGAAAATATTGCGCAAGCACATGACGGACGCGAAGAAAAACCTGAGTCGTTATTTGAGCCGCTGAATTGGTCGGTTCGCCGGAAAAAATGACGAAGTATGGCAGCATAAATTTTCGAAAATCGAAAATGATAAAAGGTTTTTGCCGAATAAACCATAATACCTGACGCGAAACGAGGAGGTTTTTTCATGTCAAGCAAACGAATTGAAGCATTCAAACGGTCCTACATCGATTCCAAACCGTCCATCAGCGTGAAGCGGGCGCTGGCTTTTACGGCTTCGCACAAGCAAACTGAGGGTGAAGCCGTGATCGTCCGCCGGGCAAAGGCGTTCAAAGCCGTGTGCGAGACCATTCCGGCGACGATTTTCGATCATGAGCTGATCGTCGGGGCGATCGGCGAATTCCGCAAATGCGGGATCGTTTGTCCGGAGTATTCCTGGCAATGGGTGGACAAGGAGATGGACTCCTTCGCCAGCCGCAACCAGGATCCGTACTGTATCGACGACATCACCAAACGCACGCTGCGCAACGAGGTGTTTCCGTATTGGCAGGGCAAATCGCTGGAGGAAACCTTCCTGTCGCGACTGAACCCTGAAACCGCCAATATTCTCGTGGATACCGGCATCATCGACAACGACTCCAAATGGCGCAACGCGGTCGGCGAAGTCACCGCCGACTATCAGGACGTGATCTTCAAGAAAGGCTTCGGCGGGATTCGGGCGGAAGCGCTGGCGCATTTGGCGGAACTGGAGCCGGTCACCGTCGAAGCGCTGGATAAGATCAATTTTTACCGGGCGGCGGTGCTGGTTTCGGAAGGAATTATCACGCTGTCGAACCGCTATGCCGAGCAGGCGGAGCAATTGGCGCGGACGGAGCAGGATGCCGGCCGCAAGGCGGAACTACTGACCATTGCCCGGAATTGCCGCCGGGTGCCGGAACAGCCGCCGACAACTTTTTATGAGGCCATCCAGATGGTGTGGTTCACCCAGTTGGGATCCATTTTGTCCGAGAATTCGCTGGCGTTGAATCTGGGCCGGTTCGACCAATACATGCATCCGTATTTCGCCGCTGACATCGAGAAGGGCCTTTTGACCAAGGAACAGGCGCAGGAGCTGATCGAGGCGCTGTGGATCAAATTGTCGGAGTGGGTGTGGGCCATTTCCAGCAACACCGCCAAATTCTTCGCCGGCTACAATTCGTTCCAGAATCTGACCTTGGGCGGTCGGACACGGGACGGCCGGGACGCGACCAACGAACTGTCGTACATGTGCCTGAAGGCGACGGAAAATGTGAAAACGCATCAGCCTGGCCTCAGCGTGCGGATCCATCCTGACAGCCCGGACGAGTTTATGCTGGCGGTGTGCCGCCTCATCAGCGCCGGTACCGGCTTCCCGGCCGTGCACAACGATCGGGTCGGCTCGGCCATGCTGGTGGCGGCGGGACTGTCGCCGGAAGATGCGCGGGACTGGAGCAACTGTGGTTGCGTGGTGCCGCATTTCCGCAAAGTCGGCGAGTGGACTTCGGCGGTCAGCGTCAATCTGGCGGCGGCGGTCGAATACGCCCTGAACCAAGGCAAAAGCCGCATCGACGGCAAACGGATGGGGCTCGACGAGCAGCCGGCCGACGGTTTTTCCAGCTATGAAGAAGTGAAGGCGGCCGTGTTCCGGCAAATCGCCAATCTGGTCAAACATTCGGTCATCGGCACGATCACGGCCCAGCAAATCCACGCCGAAATGGTGCCGCGCCCGTATCTGTCCCTGCTGGTCGATGGCTGCATGGACAAAGGGAAGGATTTGAGCAAGGGCGGCGCAAAATACAATGTCGGCCCGGTTCTTACCGGCATCGGCGTGGCGGATATGGCGAATTCCCTGGCCATGATCCGGAAACTGGTATTCGAAGAGAAAAAATACACGTTGGCCGAGATCTGCGCGGCGCTGGACGCCGACTGGGCGGGCTATGAGGAGCTGCGGCAGGCGGCCTTGGCCTGTCCGAAATACGGCAACGACATCGACACCGTCGATTCGATCGCCGTGGAAATCTCCGAGTTTTACCACCGGGAAATCCACGCCTACAAAGACTATTTCGGCTCGCCATTCAATTCGGCGTTCATGGGAATCTCCAACTACATTCCGGCCGGCAGCGTGATCGGTGCGACGCCGGACGGGCGGAAGTCCGGGAGTCCCCTGACGGAAGGCGTCTCGCCGCATGCCGGCACCGATCTGACCAGCCCCACCGCGGCGATGCGGTCGGTGGCCAAGATCAACCATGACATTCACTCCGGCGGCACGCTGCTCAATGTGAAACTGGCGCCGGAGCTGCTGAAAACCGAGCGGAGTCTGAAGAATCTGGCCGCCATCATCCGGGCCTACTTTGCCCTGGGCGCGTTCCATGTCCAGTTCAACGTGATTTCGGCCGAAACGCTTCGAAAAGCGCAGGAACACCCGGAAGACTACCGCGACATGCTGGTTCGGGTCGCCGGCTACAGCACCCAGTTCGTCAACCTGTCCCGCGAGGCGCAGGACGCCATCATCGAAAGAACGACCTATGAAGCCATGTAACGGCACGATCTTCCAGATCCAGCGTTGGTCGGTCAACGATGGGGAAGGGATTCGGAGCACCGTTTTCTTCAAAGGCTGCCCGCTGCGTTGTCAGTGGTGCGCCAATCCCGAATCCTGGAACGGCCGACCGGAAGTCCTGTATTTCCGGGAACGGTGCAGCGGCTGCGGCCGTTGCGCCACGGTCTGCCCGGCCGGCGCGGCCACTATGGTTGACGGCAAAAGCGAGTTGGATCGGACGAAATGCACGGCTTGTTTCCAATGTTGCGAAGTGTGTCCGACCGGCGCGCGAAAGAAAATGGGTTCGACGGTGAGCGTCGACGAGGTGCTGGCCGTCATCAAGCGGGACGCCATCTTTTACCGGGAATCCGGCGGCGGCGTCACCTTTTCCGGCGGCGAGCCATTCACCCAGATGGAGTTCCTGCGGCAACTGGCGACGGCCTGTCAGCGTCTGGGCATCGACACCGCCGTCGAAACCAGCGGTTATTTCGACTGGGAACAAGCCCGGGACATCATCGCGGGGCTGGACGCGGTGTTCGTGGACATCAAACATATGGACGACGAGGTGCATACCGCCCGAACCGGGGTCGGCAACCGGCGGATTCTGGCGAATGTCGCGGCGATTTCCCGGCTGAATCCCAACACGATCGTTCGCGTTCCCCTGATCGAGAAAGTAAACGCCAGCGAGCAAAATATCCGCAGCCTGGCTGAATTTCTGCGAGAACATACGCAGGTGGCCGGCGTGGAGCTGCTGCCGTATCATGACTTCGGCGAGGCAAAATACAACGCCGTCGGCGGAGTCGGGCACAAGTTCACGACGCCGGACGCGGCAAAAGTCGAAAAGCTGAAGGAAATCCTGAGCGAATGCGGCATCCGCATCGCCGACTTCAAATAAGCGTCGAACCAGTAAATGAGGCCTGCCGGCGAAAAATTCGCCGGCAGGCCTTTGTCGACTGTTGAAAAAGACTTGGTTGCACGGTGTTACTGCCGCCCGGCAGGAGTCCGGCGCATCGATGGAGAAGGGTACAATGCAAAAAAAACGAAACCAACTTGCCGGAGGATTCGCATGAGACGCTCGAAATGCTGGTTGTGCGGATTGGTGGTGTTGTTGCTGGGGGCAGCCGTGCTTCTGACTGCTTACTTCATGCCGGCCCGGCCCCGCTCTACCCTGCGGCGTCCCGCCAAACCACCGACGGCAACGGCGCTCCCGGCGCCGACCGCCACCCCGCCCATGTGCCCGTTTCTCGGTCAGTTCAAAGGCACGATGGGAATCTACGCCAAAAATCTGGAAACCGGTCAGGTGTATGCGTTGAACGCCGACGAAATCTTCGCCGCCGCATCGACGATCAAGGTGCCGGTTTCCATCGTAATGTACCAACAATTTTATGACCAGGCGGACTTTTTGGAGCAAGTGGGTTACGACATTGGCGTCGAACTCATGATGCTCGTCAGCGACAACGAATACTTCGCGATTTTTCTGGATGAGATCGAAGAAAAGATCGGTCCGGAAAAAATCCGCATTCTGTTTGCCGATCTGGGGATGACCCGCACCACGATCCGCGACGCCAAAGCCCGCGATACTTATGGCTACTCGAACATCACCACCGCCCGGGACATGGCGATTCTGTTCGAGCGCCTGTATCGGGGCGGCC
>CAZRQI010000099.1:0-6584 GCA_964602025.1 uncultured Veillonellaceae bacterium | reverse complement strand
ATGTTAAGGTTGGGTTAAAAGCGCCCGGAAAGCATTGCGGGGGATTTTGGGATTCGTTATGATGAAAACAGACCAAATCACGATGGGTAAAGATGATGGGAGGAAGAATTTACGATGAACATGAAAAAAAGTTTGACTCTGGGGTTGGCCGTGCTCATGTCGGCGACACTGTTGGTCGGTTGCGGCGGAACTCCGGCGAAAAAAGAAGAGCCCAAGAAGGCGGGCGCTGAAATCACCGGCGCCGTCAAAGCTTCCGGCTCGACGGCGCTGTTGCCGCTCCTGAAAGCCGGACAGGAAGAATTCCAGAAAAAGAATGCCAAAGTAACGGTGAATATCGCCGGCGGCGGATCCTTCACCGGGCAGAACCAGGTGGCGACCGGCGCCGTGAACATCGGCAACTCCGACGTGGCGCTGGACGGGAAGCTCAAGGATAAAGGCCTTGTGGAGCACAAATTGGTCGGGATTCCATTCGTATTCATCGCCAACAAGGACGTCAACGTCGACAACCTGACCACGCAGCAATATGTCGACATCATGACCGGCAAGGTCACCAACTGGAAGGAAGTCGGCGGCAAAGACCTGAAGATCACATTGGTGCACCGTTCGCCGTCGTCCGGTTCCCGGGCCACGATTCAGCAGTTGGTTCTCAAAACCAATAAATTCACCGACAATGCAGTCATCCAGGATTCCAACGGTGCGGTTCGCGCGGCCATCGCCAGCACCGCCGGCGCCATCGGTTATGTGGATGCGGCGTATGCCGACGCCAGCGTGAAAATGCTTGCCGTCGACGGCGTGAAATATTCCCTGGCGGATGTCGCCAGCGGCAAGTACAAGATCCTGACCTTCGGCCGGATGTTCACCAAAGGCCAGCCGGAAGGCGCGACCAAGGCATTCATCGATTTCGTGACCAGCAAGGATTTCCAGGAAACCTACGCCGAGAAGAGCGGTTTTGTTCCACTCACCAAAATGCCGAAATAATACCCCCTCCTCTGGATGAAGGCGTGTAGGCCGGGAGCGGCTCCCTCTGAGCTCCCGGCTACACGTATATTTGCCGCCCGCGAGAAAATTGCCGTGAGAAGGTGTGAACGCAGTGAGTTCCATTTCAGGAGCGCCGACAAAAGATCTCCGCTTGATTTATGATCGGTATATTCGTTATTTGTTTCTGGCCAGTGCGATTCTGATGTCGGTGATCGTGCTTTCCATCCTATTTTTTATGGGTCAGCAGGGGATTCAGACTTTCCGGGAAGTCAGTCCCGTCGAGTTTCTCCTGTCAACAAAATGGGATCCGTTGGATGAAAAATTCGGCGCGGCCAGCTTCATTGCCGGTTCGGTGTACGCCGCCTTTCTGGCGGTGTTGTTTGGCGGTCCGCTGGGGTTGGCCGGCGCGGTGTTCATGGCGAAAGTTGCGCCGAAGCGGGTGCGGGAAATCATGCGGCCGGCCAATGACCTGTATGTGGCAATTCCCTCCGTTGTCTACGGATACCTGGGGCTGACGGTTCTGGTGCCGCTTCTGCGGGATGAATTGAAACTGGGGATGGGGTTTGGCCTGTTTGCCGCCGGATTGATCCTGGGAATCATGATTCTGCCAACGGTCATCAGCATTTCGGAAGACGCGCTGCGGTCGGTGCCGGCCTCCCTAGAGGAAGCTTCGGTGGCCCTGGGCGCGACCCGCTGGCAGACGATCTGGCATGTGTTGATTCCCACGGCGCTGCCGGGAATTTTGACGGCGGTCATTCTTGGGCTGGCCCGGGCTATCGGCGAAACAATGGCGGTGCAGATGGTCATCGGCAACACGCCGCTCCTGGCGAAGTCGTTGTTCAGTCCGACCGCGACCCTCACGAGCGAAATCGTGGTCGAGATGGGCAATGCCCCGTTCAATTCGGCGTACGGCAACTCGCTGTTCCTGATGGCGTTGGTGTTGCTCGTCATGTCGCTGCTGTTGATCGTCGCCATCCGCGGCCTGATCCGGAAAGGAGAAGCGGCATGAGCGCAAAGCAGTGGGATCGTGTCGTCACCGGTCTGTTGTGGGGCGCCGGGCTGCTGATCATCGGCGTGCTGGCGGTATTCCTCGGCTATATTCTCATCAAAGGGCTGCCGGTGTTGAGCGCCAGCTTCATTTTCGGGCCATCCAGCGATGTGTCGGTGGGCGGCGGCGTGGGCGCCCAACTGTTCAATACGTTTTACATCCTGTTTTTATCGTTGATCGTCGCGGCGCCGGTGGCGATCGGCGCGGGCATCTACCTGGCGGAGTACAGCGCCCGGGGGCGTTTGGCGGATATGATCCGGCTCAGCGTCGAATGTCTGGCGTCCGTGCCCTCCATCGTGCTCGGCCTGTTTGGGATGATCCTGTTCATCAATCTGATGGGGTTTGGCATTAGTCTGGGGGTCGGCGCGATGACCCTGGCGCTGATGAATTTGCCGATCATCGTGCGGGTGACGGAGGAAGCGCTGAAAACCGTGCCACGGGAGTATCGCGAAGCGAGCCTGGCGCTCGGCGCAACGAAGTGGCAGACCATCGCCCGCGTGATATTGCCGGCGGCGTTGCCGGGAATCGTCACCGGCGTCACGCTGACGGCAGGCCGGGCGGTCGGCGAAACCGCCATTCTGATCTTTACGGCGGGGACCACCGCATCCCGAATGATTCCGGACTTTTCACTGTCCGCCGGCGGCGAGACGCTGGCGGTTCACATGTGGTATGTCATGGCCATCGGCCTGGTGCCGGACCGCGTGGATATCGCCAACGGCACTGGCGCGTTACTGATAATTGTGATTCTGCTCTTCAACCTGATCCTGGCTACAAGCACGAAGCATCTGCGCAAGTGGCTGACCGGGATGTAAGGTCGACTTCCGCCGCGACAATCTTTATATAATAAAGAAAGAAACTCCCTGTCGACGGGGAGTTTCTTGCATGTTCGCCGAAAATCGGGTTGGCCTGCTTGTTAGCGGATCGACATGATGAAACGCCGATAATCGGTGACAACCTGGTTGACTTCCCGCTCGGCGGTATTCAGTTTGCGCTCGATGTCGTCGAGGTCGTTTTTGGCGCCCATGGAATAATCTTCGTACTTCTCGATGTACTTGTCCACGTCCGCTTTGTACCGGGACACGGAATATTCATCTTTCCCCAGGGGCGGCCGTGGCGTGAACACTCGCGAAGAGAAGCTGGGATAGCTGCCGATCAGATTGCTTTTGGCGAAAGAATACCCAACCGAGGCGGAACATACACACAAGAGCGTGACCAGAAGAATGATTTTTGACCGCATTTTATACCCCCCTATTTCCGAATTAGTATGTTCAATTCGCGCCGAAGGGCCAGAAACCCTGCCGCAAGGGACGGCGGCGAGTATAAATCGGAAACCGCAACACATTCTTAACCTGTCGTTAACAACCAATGACGCTGGCCGCGTTAGGATAGAGATGGGAAACAATCGGGAAAGAAGAAGTGTTGGAGGGGTTATTCGTTGCGACAGTCGATCGGGGCGAAAATTCTGGGGGTCTGCATGCTCGTGGTCGCCATTTTCACGGTTCTCAATGTGTATTCGTATGGAAAGTCCCAACAGGTCACGGCCGGTTACCGCAATGTGATCGACCGGAACGCGTCCCTGATTTTCAAAGTTTATGCCGCGGATGTGGAGCTGGCGCGGCAGGCGACGCTGCTGCAGCGCTACCTGGCGACCGGCAACGACCAGCACCGTCAGGCGTTCGAAGAATCCAAAGTGAATATGGAGGCCGTGTTCACCAGCCTGGATCGGGAATTGATCACCGCCGAGGGCAAGGAAGGCCTGCAAAAAGTTCGGCAGGCGCTCGATGCGTGGCACCTGGCCGCGATGCGGCTGGTCAATGGACGCGCTGCTCTGGGGGGAACGGCGGTGGCGGCGACGGGAGTCTGGCCGGAGGAACTGGCAGCAACGGCGGAACAGGAAATCAACGCTTTCGTTCGTTTCCTGCAGGGACGGATGCACCAGCGAACCGAAGAAAATATCTGGATTGCCGAGGAAACGCAGACCTTGATCATCGCCGCCAATTTGGTCGTGTTTGTTTTGGCGACGGGAATATCGGTCTGGTTGTGGCGGCGAATTTCCGTGCCGCTGCGAAACGCCAACCGTCTGGCGGGTGAAATCGCGGCCGGGGATTTGCGGGCAAAACAACTGGAGTGCCGGGACCGGGACGAAATCGGTCAAATCGTCGAATCCATGCATGTGATGAACGGCAGTTTGCGGCAACTGGTCTGTGAAGTGATGACGGCGGCGGAAAAAGTGACCGGCGCCTGCGCCGAATTTAGCGTCGCCACGGAAGGGTCCGCCGACGCCGCAGGCCACATCACGGCGAATATGACGGAGGTGGCGGAGCGCGCCGAAGCCATATTCCAGGAAGCGGACGAAGTGCACAAGCAGATGGCGGAAATTGCGGAGCGCATCCGCCAGGTGGCGGAGCATGCGACCAAGGCGGCGGCGGTGGCGCAGGCCACGGAGGAGTCGGGCCGAACCGGGCAGGAACTGATCGACCGGGTGACCGGCCAGATGCGATCGATCAGCGTATCCACGGAAAACATCGGTGGCGCGGTGGAAAAATTATCGGCCGGATCGGATGAAATCGTTAAATTCGTGGCGATCATCAACGAGATTGCCGAACAGACCCACCTATTGGCCCTGAATGCCGCCATTGAAGCGGCTCGGGCCGGTGATGCCGGCCGGGGATTCGCGGTGGTGGCGCAGGAAGTCAACAAACTGGCCGCCGAATCGGCGAAATCCGCTAAAGAGGTTCAGGCGATGATCCAGTCCAACCGGCAGGATCTGGCGGCGGTCGTCGCCCATGTCCGTGACGGACGGGCCGGTGTAGCAGCGGGGATAGGGATGGCCGGCGCCGCGGCGACGGAGTTCGAAAATATTTCCCGGGAAATATTCCGGGTGTCGGAATGGATGCGGGAAATCTCCGGAGCAGTCGGCGAGTTGTCGGAAGGCGGCCGTCGGGTCGTGAGCTCCGTGAAACGGGTGAAAGAAAAAAGCGGCGAAACCGCCGGTAGGACGCAGGCGATTTCAGCCGCAGTACAGGAACAGGCCGCATCCCTTCAGCAGATGGCCGGATCAGGGCGGTCGCTGGATGGACTGGCGCAGCAGATGCAGGATACGGTCCGGAAATTTACCGTGTAAGCGAGCGACGCCGTTATTTCAGTAGCGGACCCACGAACCGGGCGATCCGGTCCAGCGCTTCCGAAAGGTTTTTGGAGGAAGCGGCGTAGGAACAACGGACGTAGCCTTCGCCGCAGGCGCCGAAAGCGTTGCCGGGAACCAGGGCGACTTTTTCGGCCTGCAGCAGTTTTTCGGCGAATTCCAGGGAAGTCAGGCCGGTGTTCTGGATCGACGGGAAGACGTAAAACGCGCCTTTCGGTTCGAAACAATCCAGGCCCATGTTGCGAAATCCCTCGACCATCAACCGCCGCCGTTTGTCATACTCGGCGACCATGCGGTCGCGGCTGGGCCGTCCCTGCTGCAGCGCCTCCACGGCGGCGATCTGGGCGGTGATGGGGGCGCAGAGCATCGTGAATTGATGGATTTTGGTCATCGCACCGATGAAATCGGCATTGCCCAGCGCATAGCCGATCCGCCAGCCGGTCATGGCATAGGCTTTGGAGAAGCCATTCAGCAGAATGGTGCGGTCGCGCATTCCCGGCAGCGAGGCGAAACAGGTGTGTTCGCCGTCATAGGTCAGATTGGCGTAGATCTCGTCGGATATTACGATGAGATCGTTTTTTTCGGCGAATTGGGCGATCGCAGCCAGGTCGTCCCGGGTCATGACGGCGCCGGTGGGATTGTTCGGGTAGCCGATCAGCAGGGCTTTGGTCCGGGGCGTCAGCGCCGCCGCCAGTTGGTCGACCGTCACACGGAACTCATTCTCCCGGCTCGTGCTGACGCTCACGGGCTTGCCGCCGGCCAACGTGACGCAGGCCTGATAGGAAACGTAGCAAGGTTCCGGGACCAGCACTTCATCGCCGGGCGAGAGGATGGCGCGCATGGCCAGGTCCAGCGCCTCGCTGACGCCGACGGTGACGAGCGCCTCGCACTTCGGATTGTAGATAACGCCGTAATCGGCTTCGATCATTTTGGCGATTTCCTGCCGCAGCTCGAGCAGACCGTAATTCGAGGTGTAGGCGGTGTAGCCGCGCTGCAGGCCGTGAACGCAGCTTTCCCGGATATGCCAGGGCGTGACGAAATCCGGCTCGCCAACGCCGAGGGAAATGACGCCGCTCATTTCGGCGACGATGTCGAAGAAACGCCGGATGCCCGACGGCGGGATCGAACGGACAATCGGCGATACGCGTTCGGCCCAGTTCATGGCGTCACCAGCAGGCGCCGGTCCGCTTCCTCATCTTCGATGATGACGCCTTCCTCTTTATATTTTTTCAGGACGAAATGGGTGGTGGTGCTGACCACGCCGTCGATGGTGGCCAGCTTGGTCGAGACAAACTGGGCGACATCCTTGAGGGTCGGCCCTTCGACCGTCACTGCCAGGTCGTAGGTTCCGGACATGAGGTAAAGGTTGCGGACTTCCGGGAAGCGGTAGATGCGCGCGGCCAGGGCGTCGAA
>CAZRQI010000098.1:0-6601 GCA_964602025.1 uncultured Veillonellaceae bacterium | reverse complement strand
ACTTAGGATCTGGCGGGGCAACTCGTGGAGGTTCAAGTCCTCTCGCCCGCACCATCTTATTTGGCACTGAAAGCGGGGCGCCATCTCGCTTTATCTTTTTCCTCCTCTCTGTTATAATTAAAATGGTTATTAATTGAGAACTTGCATCAGAAGAGGAGGCCGCCAGCGTGTCCCGCATTGTCCAATTTATCAAAAATTATTGCCGGCCCTGAATGCTGGTATGGGTCCTGGTAGGACTCGCCGTTCTGGTTCAGTGGCTGCTGGCCCGATAAGAGAATCGCTCCGGATGCTCTTGACAAATAAAACAATCCGGAGTTAAAATGTTCTCTGTCATAGTGCGGAAGTAGCTCAGCGGTAGAGCATCGCCTTGCCAAGGCGAGGGTCGCGAGTTCGAATCTCGTTTTCCGCTCCAGGAAATGATCCGGCAGATTTCTGCCGGTTTTTCTTTGTCGATTGTTTTTTATTAACGAGAATGTTACAATTAAATTCAATGCAAAGGGCTGTTTTCGGCTCCTTGCCGAAGAAGTTTCTGCAGGATTCAAAGGAGGATATTACGTGAAAGTTTCAGTAACAAAAAAAGAGCACAATATTACGGAACTGGTCATTGAACTACCGGTGGAAGAGGTTGCCAAGGCTTACGACAAAGCGTTCAAAAAGCTGGTGCAACAGGTAAATATTCCGGGATTCCGCAAAGGGAAGGCCCCGCGCAAAATGATCGAGAAACGTGTCGGCGAAGACGGAATGCGTTCCGAGGCGTTTGATTTCATCATCCCTGATGCCTATCGGCTGGCGGTGGCGGAAAATAATGTCGAGCCGGTGGGCCGTCCGGAAGTGACCGATGTCACGCTGAACGAAGGCGAGCCGTGCGTATTCACGGTCAGCGTCATTACCAAACCCGAAGTGGTGTTGGGCGAGTACAAAGGGCTGGCGGTGACGGCGCCGGTAACGGAAGTCACGGATGAGGAAGTGGACAAACAGATCAACGCTTTGCGCGAGCGCCACGCCAAGATGGTGGTGGCCGAAGACGCCGAGTTGGGTCAGGGCGACTTCGCGCTGATCGATTTTGATGGCACTGTCGACGGCAAACCTTTCAGCGGCGGCCAGTCGAAAGGCTACCCGCTGGAGATTGGCTCCGGCAGCTTCATCCCCGGTTTCGAGGATCAATTGATCGGCGCCAAAGCCGGTGAAGAGCGGGAAGTCAAGGTGACGTTCCCGGCGGACTATTTCGTGGCGGAGCTGGCCGGCAAAGAGGCCGTGTTTGTCACCAAGATCAATGATGTCAAGCGGAAGGAACTGCCGGAGCTGAACGACGATTTCGCCAAGGAAGCCGGCGATGCGGATACCTTCGCGGAAATGAAGGAAAAGACCAAGGAAAAACTCGTCGCGGCGGCGAAGGAAAAAGATGAGTCGACGTTCCGGGAAGCGGCCCTGAAACAGGCCGTGGCCAATGCAACGATTGAAATTCCCGATATCATGGTGGAAGACCAGGTCGACCACATGATTCAGGATCTGGACTTCAGCCTGCGGCAACGCGGCCTGGAGCTCGACAAATATCTCGGCTACATGAACACCGACATGGCCGGCCTGCGGGAACGCTATCACCCGGGGGCTCTGGAAGAAGTCCGCAGCGAACTGACGCTGGAAGCGATCGTAAAAGCGGAGAACATTGCGGTTTCCGATGAAGATTATGCCGAAGAAACCCAAAAGATGGCGAAGGCCTATAAGATGGCCGAAGCCGAATTGACCCAGATGCTGGCCGACAAGCGGCATGCCGAGGCTGTGAAGGATACGATCCTGCGCCGCAAAGCCGCTCAGCTCATCGTGGATTCGGCGGTAAAATCCTAAAGTAAAGAGGTGAATGCCTTGAATTTTGTGCCGATTGTAGTGGAACAATCCAACCGGGGCGAACGCGCGTATGATATCTGGTCGCGTTTACTGAAGGACCGGATCATCTTTTTAGGTGGCCCGATCGATGATACGGTCGCCAATCTGATCATTGCCCAGCTGTTGTTTTTGGAAGCGGAAGATCCCGACAAGGACGTGCAGATGTATATCAACTCGCCCGGCGGCGTGGTGACGGCCGGAATGGCGATTTATGACACCATGAATTACATCCGGCCGGACGTGGCGACGATCTGCCTGGGGCAGGCGGCTTCAATGGGCTCGTTCCTGTTGGCGGCCGGCGCCAAAGGCAAACGTTATGCCCTGCCGTATTCCCGGATCATGATCCATCAGCCGTGGGGCGGCGCCCAGGGACAGGCGACCGACGTGGAGATTCACGCCCGCGAAATCCTACGGCAGCGTGAATTGCTCAATGAGATTCTGGCTGGGAACACCGGACAGACGCTGACGAAAATTCAGCAGGACACCGAACGGGATTATTTCATGTCGAGCGAGCAGGCGAAAGAGTATGGCATCGTGGATGCGATCATGGCCCGCAGAAGTTCCGGCGACGAAAAAGCCCGATAAGGGGGTATGACTTTGAAATTTAGCGACGATAAGGTTCAACTGAAATGTTCGTTTTGCGGCAAACTGCAGGAGCAGGTCAAGAAACTGGTGGCTGGTCCGGGGGTATATATCTGCGACGAGTGCATCGAGCTCTGCAATGAGATCATTGAGGAAGAACTGGGCGAAGAGACTTCGGTAGGCGGCAAGGAGCTGCCGAAGCCGAAAGAGATCAAACATATTCTCGATGATTACGTCATTGGGCAGGAACAGGCGAAACGAATCCTGTCGGTCGCGGTGTACAATCATTACAAACGTATCGAGATGGGCAGCAAGGCCGCCGATGTGGAATTGCAGAAGTCCAATATCGTGATGCTGGGACCCACGGGCAGCGGCAAGACGCTGCTCGCGCAGACGCTGGCCCGGATTCTGAACGTGCCGTTCGCCATGGCGGACGCCACTTCCCTGACCGAAGCCGGCTATGTCGGCGAGGATGTCGAAAACATCCTGCTGAAGCTGATCCAGGCGGCGGACTATGACGTGGAGAAAGCCGAACGCGGTATCGTCTACATTGACGAGATCGACAAGATCGCCCGCAAGTCGGAGAATCCCTCGATCACGCGCGATGTATCCGGTGAAGGCGTACAACAGGCGCTGCTGAAGATCCTGGAAGGAACAGTGGCCAGTGTGCCGCCGCAGGGCGGACGCAAACATCCGCATCAGGAATTCATTCAGATCGATACCACGAATGTGCTGTTCATTTGCGGCGGCGCTTTCGACGGGATCGAAAAAATTATCGCCAACCGTATCGGAACGAAGACCATGGGCTTCGGCGCCGAGGTCAAGAGCAAGGAAGACCGGAATATCGGCGAGATCCTGCGGATGATGATGCCGGAGGACCTGTTGAAATTCGGGTTGATTCCCGAATTTGTCGGCCGTCTGCCGGTGACCGTCACGCTGGAGTCTCTGGACGAGAGCGCATTGGTGAAGATTCTGACCGAGCCGAAAAATGCGCTGGTGAAACAGTACCAGAAACTGCTGGAACTGGACGGCGTGCAGCTCGAATTCAAAGACGAGGCGCTGCGGGCGGTAGCCCAGGCGGCCCTGAAACGCAAGACGGGAGCGCGCGGTCTGCGGTCGATCATCGAAGAGGTCATGTGCAACGTCATGTATGACGTTCCCTCCCGCACCGATGTCAACAAGTGCATCGTCACCCGGGAGTGCATCGTGAACAAGGATGAACCGATCCTGGTGACCAGCGGCGAGCGCGCCAAACCGAAGAAGAAGGAAGAGTCGGCCTGATTCGGCCGGAATCTTCCCAGAAAAAGCTGAAACGGGTCTGAAGAATTCCGGGAAAATTAGTTCCCGGAATTTTTTTCTGACAGGAATTTTGACGGTCAAGTGAGAACATACATAGAGAAGAAAATGCGAGAGACAAGCGATAAGCCAGAGTAAGGAGGCTTTGTCATGCCGGAAGCAAAGAAAAATGTCAAGACAATGATCATGTTGCCGCTACGGGGGGTACTGGTCTTTCCCTATATGATCGTTCATCTGGATGTTGGCCGCGAGAAGTCCATCAATGCGTTGGAGCAGGTCATGATGCAGGATCGCCTGATCATGCTGGCGACGCAGCGCGACGCCCAAAACGACAAACCGGGTCCCGACGACATCTATGAGGCGGGGACGGTCGCCGAGATCAAGCAACTGCTGAAGCTGCCCGGCGGTACGATGCGCGTGCTGGTGGAGGGCCTGCACCGGGCCCGGATCCAGCGGTATGTGAAAGAAGACCCGTATTTCGAAGTCGAAGTCGAAGAATTCCACGAGCTCGCTAGGCAAAAGTCGCCGGAACTGGAAGCGCAGTCCCGGATGTTGGCGCGCCAGTTCGAGCAGTGGGCGAAGCTGAGCAAGAAGATTCCGCCGGAAACGCTCGTCACGGTCGTGGCCGTCGAAGATCCCGACCGGCTCAGCGATTTGATCCTGGGACATCTTCCCCTGAAACTGGAGGACAAGCAGGAGCTGCTGGCGGCGGTTGATATCGAGAAGCGCCTCGGGTTGCTGACGGACATCATCAACCGCGAGATGGAGATTCTCGAGATCGAGAAAAAAATCAGCGGCCGGGTCCGCAAACAGATGGAAAAGACCCAGAAAGAATATTTCCTGCGGGAGCAAATGAAAGCGATCCAGCAGGAGCTCGGCGAAAAGGACGAGCGGGCCTCCGAAGCGGAAGAGTACCGCCAGAAAATGCGGGATCAGGAACTGCCCAAGGAAGTGGCGGAAAGGGTCGCCAAGGAAATCGAGCGACTGGAGCGGATGTCGCCGATGTCCGCCGAGAGCGGCGTGATCCGGACCTATCTCGACTGGTTGCTGGGCTTGCCCTGGGCGACTGAAACGCCGGACCGGCTGGATATCGATCTGGCGGAAAAGAATCTGGACGAAGACCATTACGGTCTGGAAAAGGTCAAGGAACGGATTCTGGAATACTTGTCGGTGCGGAAACTGGCGGAAACCATGAAAGGGCCGATTCTGTGCCTCGTCGGGCCGCCCGGCGTCGGCAAGACTTCGCTGGCCCGTTCGATCGCCCGGTCGATGTCGCGCAAGTTCGTCCGGGTGTCGCTCGGCGGCGTCCGGGACGAGGCGGAGATTCGCGGCCATCGGCGCACTTATGTCGGCGCGCTGCCGGGCCGGATCATTCAGGGCATGAAGACGGTGGGGTCCAAGAATCCGGTGTTTCTGTTGGACGAGATCGACAAGATGAGCTCAGATTTCCGGGGCGATCCCGGCGCGGCGTTGTTGGAAGTCCTCGATCCCGAGCAGAACAATTCGTTCAGCGACCACTATGTCGAATTGCCGTTCGACCTGTCGCATGTGCTCTGGGTGGTCACTGCCAACGCGGTGCACAATATCCCGCGGCCGCTGCTGGACCGGATGGAAATGATCACGATTTCCGGCTATACCCAGGAGGAAAAAGTCCAGATCGCGAAAAAATTCCTCATTCCCAAGCAACAGAAGGAAAACGGTCTGACCGGCCGGAACATTTCTTTCCTGGATGAGGGGATTGAAAAAGTGATCCGCAGTTACACCCGCGAAGCCGGCGTCCGCAATCTGGAACGCAGTCTGGCGACGTTATGCCGCAAAGTGGCGCGTCAGATCGTGCAGAAGAAGAAGAAAACCGTGCGGATGACGCCGGAAAATGTGGAGCTTTTCCTCGGGCCGCCGAAATATCACTGGAACGAGGCGGAACGCAGCAGCCAGGTCGGTGTGGCGACCGGGCTGGCCTGGACGGAAACCGGCGGCGACGTGTTGCCGGTGGAAGTCACCACGATGAAAGGCAAAGGCACGCTGACGCTGACCGGGCAACTGGGCGACGTGATGAAGGAGTCGGCGCAGGCCGGGTTCAGCTATATCCGTTCCCGGGCCGAGGAACTGGGCATTGCCGGTGATTTTTACGAGAAGGTGGACATCCATGTCCATCTGCCGGAAGGGGCGATTCCCAAGGATGGCCCGTCGGCCGGGATCACGATGGCTACGGCCATGATCTCCGCCCTGACCAATATCAAGGTCCGCAACGATCTGGCCATGACCGGCGAAATCACGCTGCGCGGCCGGGTGTTGCCGGTCGGCGGCATCAAGGAAAAAGTGCTGGCGGCTCATCGCGCCGGGATCCGGACTCTCTTGCTGCCAAAGGAAAACAAACGCGATTATACCGAAATTCCGGAGAACGTCCGCCAAAACCTGGACTTTGTCTGGGTGGAGCATCTGGATGAAGTGCTGGACAAGGCGCTGATTCGCGAGGAACGGAGCGGCGAATGCACTGGGAAATAATTAAAGCGGAGTATGTGACCTCGGCGGTGAAATCGTCGCAATTCCCGCCGGGCGAGGAACCGGAGGTGGCCTTCATCGGCCGGTCCAACGTCGGCAAGTCCAGCCTGATCAACTCGCTGTGCCGTCACAACGGTCTGGCCCGGACGAGCAGCGCGCCGGGCAAGACCCGGACGGTGAATTTCTATCGGGTGACGTTCAAGCGGGAGGATGGGCTGCGGCGGGATCTGCTGCTGGTCGACCTGCCCGGCTACGGCTATGCCAAGCGCAGCAAATCGGAGCGGCAGGATCTGCACGATTGGACGCAGCACTATTTCCGGGAATCGAAACGGTTGCG
>CAZRQI010000097.1:0-6612 GCA_964602025.1 uncultured Veillonellaceae bacterium | reverse complement strand
CGAACATGTGGAAGCGATTTTTACGCCGCGCATGTCTTTTATGCCCACCAAATTTGCCCAATCCTGCATCCATAGCATTTATAAGTCTGACTTGCTGCAAGAAATCCTGCATCGTTATTTTGGCGACAGAAGAATGGGCGAGGTAAGCGTCCCGCTGCTGCTGCCCGTAACCGACATTGGGCGTGGCGAGGTGCACGTTTTCAAGTCCGGCTATTCTACGGAGTCGAATCCGGATCTCGATGTGCCGGTAAGCCGGGCAATTTTGGCCTCCTGTGCTTCGCCAATTTTCTTTTGTCCGATAAAGGTCGGCGATGCGTTGATCTCGGACGGCGGCTTGTGGGCGTATAATCCTGCATTGTTGGCTGTTCTGGAAGCCAGCCGGATGTTGAATGCCGAGTTGGCGGACTTGCGATTACTGACCATGGGGACCGGCCGTGCCCGGTGGTATTATGAAGTCGAGGACAAAAAGCGCTGGGGCGTCGTAACGGGATGGGAAGGCGGAAAATTGATCGAGATGCTGGTCGCCTTGCATGCCAATGCGGCCTTACATTATTTGAACCAGCTTTTGCGGCCTGAACAAATTTTACGGATCGATTTTGATACGGAGCAGGAAACGGAGCTGGATGATTGTACGGCCGTCAATGCGTTGATGCAGCAGGCGAATGCCGAGTATGCCCGATTTGCGCCACAAATTAAGGCCTTTTTCAAACAGTGAATGAAGAACCACGGAGCTGACGAAGAGTATAATCAGAAAAATATGTTTTTGGAGGCGCTAATTCATGTATGAGCAGGAAGTAATCCAGTTGCTGAAATCCGAAACCGCCTACCTGGGAAACATGGACGATAACCAGCAACCCCGGGTCCGCCCCATGCGGGCCTATGTGGACAGGGAAGGCCGCATCTGGCTGTTCAGCCCGTTCGCCACCCGGAAAGTGGCGGAATTGAAGAACAATCCCCGCGTCGAGTTATGCGTGGTCGGCAAGCAGGATGAAGTGCTGACCATCTCCGGCCGGGTCCGGGATGAAACCCGCCCCGGTGATCCGGTGTACCGTTCGTTGCTGGATATGATGTATGCGGATTTGCCGGAGATGAAAAAGCAGTTTCCGAACCGGGATACCACTTCGTTGGTGCTGTTCCGGGTCGTGGTGCATGAAATACGCTATGTGCGCGCCGATCAACAACTGGTGACGCGAGTCAACCTGCCGATGGAACAGAATCCCGACGTGGAAATGGCCCTCTGCCAGGGCGGATTTTGTCTGCTGGAAGAGTGACGGGATTCCCTGGCTGACGGAATTATTCCGGCAGTGGCGGCGAAAGGGGAATGTGAATGAACAAGGTAGTGAACCCGCAAGGGTTGCGAACGTTTGACGGAGTGTTTACGCCGACCGTTCTGACCATTCTCGGCGTAGTCATGTACCTGCGGTTGGGCTGGGTCGTCGGCAACGCCGGTTTTGTCGATACGCTGGCCATCATTCTCATGGCGCATGCCATCACCATTTGCACGGCCCTGTCGATGGCGTCGTCGGTATTCCGCTCTATTTATCCCAAGCTTTCTCCGTAGCATTCTATATCATCGGTTTTGTCGAGTTGTGGCTCAGCTTCTTCCCGGCGCATTCTCCGACGCTGATCGCCCTTGTCACATGGGCTGTCCTGGCGGGAGTGTCGATAAAAAGCGCACAACTGGCCTTTCGGGTCCAATATTTTGTATTGGCGGCCATTGCGGCCTCGTTGGTCAGCTTTTTTGCCGGGCCATCCCTGCCGGTGGTTGAACCGGTCTGGCGCGGCGCATATTCCCAGACCGGGTTCTGGGAAACCTTCGCCATTTTTTTCCCGGCGGTTACCGGCATCCTGGCTGGGGTCAGCATGTCGGGAGAATTGCGCACGCCGCGTCGCAGCATCATCCTCGGCACTTTGGCGGCCATCGCCGTCGGTTTGGTCGTATATGTCGCGATGGCCTACTGGTTTGCCCATCAGGCGCCGGAAAGCGCCCTGCTGACCAACATGTCGATCATTCTTGAACTTTCCGCCTGGAAACCGGCCGTCGTGGCCGGAATACTGGGCGCGACACTGTCGTCGGCCCTATCGACGCTGGTGGGGGCGCCGCGAACTTTGGCGGCTTTGGCAGTTAACCGGCTCGTTCCGTTTTCCCGTTTTCTTGGCAAACGGGCGACCGACAACGAACCGCGCAATGCGGTCGTAGTGTCTTCCCTGCTGTCGCTGGCGGTGCTGATGGCCGGCAATCTGGATCAACTGGCCCAATTGCTGACGATGTTCTTCTTGACGACCTACGGGGTGATCAACCTGGTCGTTTTGATCGAGCAAGGCAGCGGCATCATCAGTTTCCGGCCCCGGCTGCAGGTCTCTATCCTGGTTCCGTTGGCGGGATTTGTGGGCTGCATCCTGACCATGCTGTTGATCGACAAGTTGTTTACTCTGACAACGATCGTGGTGGTGCTGTTCATCTATAGCATTTTGGCGCGGCGTGAAAACAAGATCGATGCTCCCTGGGGCGATGTCCGCGGGGGATTTTTCACCGCCATTACGGAATGGGCGGCGCAAAAGACGCTGGCGCTGCAGTATCATCCGCGGGTCTGGAAACCTGCCGTGCTGGCGCCGGCGGAAACTCCGGAAGATCTGCGGCGGATCAGCCGGTTTGTCGGCAATCTCCTGTATCCTTCGGGACGGCTGTATTTCTTGTCCTTTCATCAGTCGAAACTGAGGGATGCCCAGCTGGCGGCGCAATATGAAGAATTACTGAAACCGCTGCGCGACAAGAAGCTGTTCATGCGGAAAATGGTGGTGCATTCACGGGAGGAAGCTTTTGAAGCCCATCTCTACACCGCGCTGCAAATATTGCTGAATTCCTTTTTGCCGCCAAACTCCATTTTGTTCACGATCAGCGGGGAAGCGGAAAAACAGCAACGTATGGCGCGAATCCACCAGATGATCCGTCCGCTGAATATCGGCCTGTTATATTTGTACATCCATCCTAAATTGGCCTTTGGACAGGAAAAGACGGTTCACCTGTGGCTGCGTCACCGGAGCCCGAACATGAATCTGGCGGTTTTGACCGCATTGCAGTTGACACGCAACTGGGATGCCGCATTGACGATTTTCCGCGTCATTGACGACCCGGCGGAGGTGGCGGCAACGACCGGGGAATTGGAGTTATTCGTGGAACAGGCGCGCTTGCCGGTATCGACGCGGGTACGGGTGCTGACCGGCGATTATTGCGAGCATCTGGGGCGGATCCGGGGGGATGTCACCATTTTAGGCATGCCGCCGCAGTTTGACCAGATGATTGACTTGACCGTACATAGTCCGGGTACGGTGCTGTTCGTCGCCGACTCGGGCCTGGAAGACGCCACGGTGTAATATCTTTGCATACAAAACAGGATGCCGAAAAATCGGCATCCTGTTTTGTAGCATCAGCGGGCATGTGGCAAATCCTTACGGCAATATTTTTTCCACCGCCGCTGTCAAAGCGGCGTTTTCTTTTTTTGCCGCGTCTGAAATGGCGGCGATCTTCTGGCGGGTGTCCCGGCAGAAGTCGGCGTCTTTGATGGAGCCCAGATTGATTTTTACGTTGTAGATGGCGCCCTGCAAAGCCGCATAGGCCATCAGGCCGGACACCGCCGCGTCGCTGGCGGCATTGGCGTTACCAATCGGCAGGATGCGACCGGCGAGCTTGAGGACTTCGAGGCAGTCGCCGGCGACGCCCAGCGGCAGGAGCGCCGCTTTTTTCATGGACTGCTGGATCGCGGCCAGGCGGGCTGTTTTCTCTTCCTCGGTGGCTTTGGGGAGTTTGTAGGCGGCCATGACTTCGTTGAACGCTGCGGCGTCTTCATCGACCGCACGGGTCAGTTTGGCGAGCAGGTCGGCGGCCTGGGTCTGGATGGCTTGAATCTCCGGCAAGACCGCGCCGAATTTTGCTTCATCCAACGAGAGGTTGCAGACCATTTTGGTCAAGGCGGCGCCCAGACAACCGGCCAACGCAGCGGCGCTCCCCCCGCCGGGCGCGGCGGAGTCGGCAGCCAGCTCCGTAATGAAGTCCTGTACGCTTTTGGTGATCAACATCACAGATTGTCCTCCAATACTTGTTTTCGATCAAAGCCGTCGAGACGCAGGTAAAATTCGGCGACGTCCAGCAATGCCTGCATCGGCGTCAGGCCGATGATTTCGCTGCCGATCACGTTGACGCCGTAGCGGGCGGCTTCGGATTTGACGGTTTCAAATACCCGGAACAGCGGGGTTCCCTGATAATTCACCATGTTGATGGTGACCTGGGCGACATCGCGGCCGCCAACCTGCACGCTGACGCCCATGGCCCGGACGTAACGGTAACCACCCTTCGCCTCCCGGATGCAGTTGGCGATTTTCTTGGCGATCTGCACATCGCTGGTGTCCAGATTAATGTTGTAAGCGATGAGAAACTGACGGGCGCCGACCACTGTCGCGCCGGCCGATGGATGCAGGCGGGCCGGGCCGTAGTCCGGCTGGCGTTCGGGTTTGCTGATTTCGGTCTTGAGCCCTTCGTACTGGCCTTTGCGGATGTCAGGCAATGCTTTGCGCGCGGGAATTTTGGCGGCTTCTTCATATAGATACACCGGGATTTCCAACTTTTCAGCGATTTCTTGCGCCAGCTCGTCGGCCAGTTGCACGCATTCTTCCATGGTCATGTTCTTGACCGGAATGAAGGGGATGACATCGGTGGCGCCGATGCGGGGGTGTTCGCCGTGATGTTTTTCCATGTCGATCAATTCGGCGGCTTTTTTGCAGGCGTTGAACGCTGCCTGTTTGGCGGCCTGGGGCTCGCCGACGAAAGTGACGACGACACGGTTGTGGCTGGCGTCCGCCTTGACGTCCAGCAGTTTGACGCCGGGAACGTTCTTGACTTCGGCGGTAATGGCCTCGATGACTTCGGGGCGGCGGCCTTCGCTGAAATTGGGAACGCATTCGACAAGTTTGCTCATAAAATCCGTCTCCTTTGCTATTTTTGCGGCAGGTAGTTTTTCAGTCCGCGTTGAAATGCCGCTTCGGTGGCGGTATTCTCATCCATCAGATAGATGCGGGCGGGGCGACCGGTTTCATCATAGTCGATGCCGCTCCACCAGACGGCGACCTTGATGCGGGGGAAACGGGACATTTCCCGGAACATCCGGTCGATCCAGGCGACTTTGTCGCCGCCGACGGAATTGGACCCGAACTCGCCAATGATGAAGGGTTTGTCGAACCAGGCGGAATAATCGGCGTAGAGCGGTCGGTAGATGTCGGGAAACTCCCGCCATTTTTCGCCCGGGAAGTAGGTGCCGGCGTTATATCCGGTGAGGCCGATGATGTCGACAACGTCATCCCCGGGATAGTACAACAGGGCTTGATTCCACTTGAAGTTCGGATAGGACAGGTCGTTCGGGTTCCAGACCCAGAGCACATTGGCGGCGCCGACCTCGTCGAACAGGCCGTGGACGTGTCGCCAGACCGCCTTGTAAATATTCGTGTCCTTGCCGGCATAGGTGGCGGAGTACCAGCACCAGTCGCCGTTCATTTCATTGTCGAACCGGAACAGCAGCGGGTGACCGAAACGTTTCAACGTCCGGGCATATTCGCGGAAGTGGTCGTCGAATTTCCCGCCCAGGATGTCGTACATCAGTTCCTGATTGATTCGCTTCCCGCCGGACTGTAGGGCGTTGTTTTCTTCATTATGCGTGGTTTCCATCGACAGTTCGAGAAAACGACCGTCGGCGCGGGCCTTTTCCAGGGGAACGGTGGGCGGTTCGGTATCCAGCGACTGATAACGGAGGATAAACGAAAATTTGTAGCCCAGCCGCGATTCCAGCTCCTTGATGTGTTGGAGGTCATCCGGCGCGTAGGCGTCGAACAGGCCCCAGCGCAGGGGACTGTCCGGACTGAAGTATTTCTTATAAAATTGGCGCGTCTCCCCGCTCAGGGTTGCCCGGGCCGGAGTCCGCTCGCGGAAAATCCCGGCCACGCCGCGTTTGGCATTCCAACGGAAACTGTGGAGGATGTCCAGATCATTGGCGATCGGTTGCGACGACTTGATGAGGATCGTGTAGTATTCATCCGCAAACAGTTTCAGCTCCAGGCTGGCATAGTAATTGCGGTCGCCGGGAACGGTCGCGAGCGGCGGTCGGGACCATTTGATGCGGTTGACGATGAAGCCGTTCCAGGGGAAGGTTTCCTGGATGGCGATGGTGTGCCGCGGCGATATCAGCAGATTTTTGTTGGCATCGACCATGTAGTCCCAGGGATTGGTCTGGTAATGCGAAAAATTGTCGTAGTAGATTTCGATTTGGGTGGTGGGACTGGTAAAGGAACTGCGCAGGGCGGACAGCGAAAAATCGGGCCGCAATCCGGCCGGAACGCAGATGGAATAGCCGTGGGGATAGTCGGTGAAGCGCTGATAACCGGGCAATTCCGGATCAGTCGCGATTTTTTTGACATCTGTCCAGGCCCCCGCCGGTGGTGAGGCAGCGGGCTTGCCGTCAACAACCCAGACAACCGGCGCGACCGGTGTCAGCGCCGCGGCCGGGACGGCGGGCAGCGCGATGCAGATCAGAAACAGCAGACAGAGAATCAGCTCTTTTTTTGTGC
>CAZRQI010000096.1:0-6630 GCA_964602025.1 uncultured Veillonellaceae bacterium | reverse complement strand
CAGATACAGCGACCGGATCGCCCCCTGGTTGCCGATCAGGCCGCCGATCAAACCGGACAGGAAGCCGCCGGCCACGTCGACGGCGGGCGGAAACTTCCAGCGGATCGGGAACGGCAGCAGGGAAACCAGAGCAAACAGGCTCAAAAAGATTCCCACGCCGGTTTTCAGCCAGGCGCTCTGGAGATACAGCTGGGCAAACGAACCGAGAAACGCGCCGGCGATGCTGACCACGCCGAACCGCCGCAGGATGTCCCGCCGCAGATCCCGCCGGTACAGCAGGATCCGGGAGAGGTTGTTGAAGAAATGGACAATGGCCGCCAAAAAAATGGCGACCTTGACATCAAAGAACAGCGCCATGACCGGCATCATGATGGTTCCCACGCCAAACCCGGTAAACAGGGTGATGACCGAAGTCAACAGCGTGATCAAGATCAGCGAAATATACTGCAGAAGCATCGGGTCCATGATTGCTTTTCAGCCCCCTGCCGCCAATAAGTTGCCCAGCGTTGTCAGCCTCCCGCCGGAAACTGGAGGTGCTCCATGAACAAATCATTGAAATTTGGCTGTTGGGAAAGATCAATCACCCGGGACGATCGCACCAGAGCATCGACCGCCTCCCGCCGCTGCCGCGACAGCAGATAACTCACCGTCCCACCCAGGGCGGCATTCCCCACCGGTTGAATCCGATCCTGCAATTCGGTCGGCAAGAGGCCCACGGCGACAGCATGCGCTACATCGATCCGCGCGCCAAAGCCACCGGCCAGACATACCCGCCCGATCTCCTCCCACCGGCAACCCGCTTCCTGTACCAACAGTTCCAGCCCGGAGCGGATCGCCGCTTTGGCCAGTTGAAACTCCCGCACATCTTTCTGCGTGAACCGGATCCATTCGCCGGTCCGGGTCTGGGCGATTCTCAAGCCATTGTTTCGCAGATCTTCCGAAGTAAAAAGCCCGGTCTGGTCCATTAACCCTTCTCGAAGACAGACCGCCGCGATGTCCAGTACCGCCGAACCGCAGATTCCGACTGGCGGAGCATCGCCGATTGTTTGGAACTCAAGTTTCCCGTTCCGGATGTCCATGTGCGCAATCGCCCCGGCAACGCTGCCGGTTCCCCAGGCGATGTTCGCCCCCTCGAAGGCCGGGCCCGCCGCCGTGGAAGTGCAGATGATGCGGTCTTTGCCGCCGATCGCCATTTCTCCGTTGGTTCCCACATCGACGAATAAGGCCGTCGCCGTTGCTTTTTCGATTTCACAGTACATCATCCCGGCCACAATGTCCGCGCCCACGAAAGCCCCGATCGCCGGCAGAAGGATCACGTCGCAATCAAGCCCGGAAGTTCCGAACAGTTCGGCGGACGACAGTGCAACCAACTCGGTGGAAACCGGCTGGAACGGAAACAGTCCCAACGAGTCGGCGCGCAGCCCCAACAGCAGGTGCAGCATTGTCGTATTGCCGGCGATGACGACACGAACGACCGCCGCCGTTTCGGCTGCGCACAGCTCCTTTATTCCCCGGGAAATATCCTCGCGAACGCAAGATCGCAACTCGGGCAGCAACCCTTCCGCTCCCTTTTGGATACGGGTGATGACATCCGCGCCATACTGGCGTTGCGAGTTCAGCAGCGTCGTCGTTTTCCGCACTTCCCCGGTCGTCAAGTCCACCAGCGACATAGCGATCGTGGTCGTGCCGAGGTCAATGCCGATCCCGTAGAACGTCGCCGCTTCTTCCGTCCGCGCCTGGACAACCCTGTCGCCGCATACCGTCAAAAACAGCGGCTGCTCCGCCGTCGGTACGGCCTGGCCGGTCTGCAACGCTTCGCCGAGCCAACAGGAGACCTGGCGCAGGGCTTTCGGCGAAAACGTCAGCTGCCGCGCCAAGCCCCGGCGGATATTCTCAACCGCGCTGTTCCCCGCATTCCAGATTCCTGCCGTTGGCGAAAAGCGCAATGTTTCAAAGCCCGATTCGATTTCGTCGGGTTCCATGACCACGAAATCAGCACTGGAAGAAAATCCGTGTTCCTGAACGGCGCTGACATCGACCGTGCAGTCTTCGGTCAAAAAACTCCGGCAGGCCAGCACGTTGGTTCCAGCTTCGCACATCGCATCCGGCCCGTTATCGTCCCCGGCGGCCCGGAGCCTTCCCTGCCGAAGTTCAACGCGGCATTTGCCGCAGGTTCCCCGGCCGCCGCAGGGCGAACCCACATAAATCCCCTGCTGGCGCAACAGGTCCAGCAGACGTTGTCCCTTCGAAGTGTTAACAATCTTTTGGCCTGTCCGGTCAAAAATGGTCAGCACAATGTTTTCTTCTCCGGCCACCGGCTGCTGCATCAAGTCATTCCCTCCCGCACCCCAGGCATCGTCGTTACTCTTCCTGCTTCAAACATTCCCCGGCGAGGGCGTCGGTTCCTGCCTGACCGCCGACCCAGGCGCAAATAAATCCTGCTGCGCAGCTTTGGGATGATCCGCGCCAAAACCTCATTACTTCTTCATATTCCCTTCACAAGTTCTTTACAATGTACAACACTGCCTGGATCAGTCTGCTTACTATATTGAGAAATAGCAAAGTGGGATGCGTTTTCACCCCGTAACGCTTCACAATGTCGCTCTGTGCGTCAAAAATATACTCCGCAACCTTCAACTGAAGATACTCTGATTTTAGTTGTTCGATTTTCTCTTGATTATCAATGGACTTCCTCCTGCGTGATGAAAATTCTGTTTGGTCGCAAGAAACGTCCGGAAAAGATTCCCGGACGTTCTGAAAGTCCTATTGCCGTCAGTTGACTATTTTCCCGGAGTTGTGGTGTTGCCCTGCGGTCCTGCGGGATTCGCGGGATTCATCATTCCACCGTTCATCCTCTGATTCATAGAGCGATTCATTTGATCGGCCTGTTCCTGTGTCATAAATCCGCTTTTGACATGCGCGTCCATCATCTGCTGGCGTACCGTCGGATCAGCGCATGGCATACCATTAGCAGCCGGAGCCGCCAGCACTACGCCCGCAACTCCCAACGCACCCACTATAAGAACCGCTGCCAGAATTGAAACCGTTTTTTTGCTGAACATATTCTCATCCTCCTGCCCGTTTTTCATCTTGCTTTATTCCAAAATATCGCATCTCCTCTGCGATGCGAAATTTTGTATGGTTTCATTGTACTCATCAGTTGTGAAGAACCTGTGAAGAAATTGCGAAGAACTTCTGTTGATTTTTCCGTCCCGCTTTGAATCATCAATTCCTAAAACCAAATTCCGTCTTCGGCGGCCAAGTATTTACGGTTTAAATTTTGTCAACTATATGAAATAGTGATAGAATCGAAAGTGTAAATATCTAAATATTTAAATAATTTCAGCTAGCCCCGTCTTAATGATTTCGAATCCGAAAAGGGGAGGTGTGACCATGAGCGCTGGGTTCTTGGCGATGCCGCACGTGATATTCGGTGTCTGGGGGCTATTTGTTTCATTGTGGCTGATTGCCGAAGTAGTGAATGTCAACGAAGCCAATTTATCCCGAATAAAAACGGCAAGCTGGATACAGGCGGTTTTCGAATGGGTGTCTTTTTTATTGGGCGGCTGGTGGTATTACACTTATTATGCCGCTGAAAAGGCTATCATCCTCAAGGGCCCCTTCCCGCAGGGCCATGAATTCTTCATGGAAAGCAAGGAACATGTCTTTTTGGTGTTGTTGTTGCTTTCAACCTTCATCCCCATTATCGCCCATCAAAACAATCTGCTTGCCAACACCGCCGCGAGAAAACTTATCATCGTTTCTGCCGCCATGGTCATTATCCTTGGCTTTGTCATGGAGGGTTCCGGATCTTTTATCATTCAGGCGGTAAAAATGGGGCTGGGAGGAAAATGAGATGTTGAGCAAAATGACGGTTGGTTTTGGGCTTTCAGTCGCCGCGTTTTCTATTGCCAATGCGGTGCTGTTGATTTTTAAAGAAAGCACCCCCTCATTCAAGACTTGGATGGCAGCATTGACAACTCATCACTGGGTGACGCACAGCCTGTTTGTTGTGACCGGTTTTCTTGTTCTGGGCTGTATCTTTTCCAAAGCAAATTGGCCGAAAAATATTGATGGTCAAAAGCTCTCGAATTATCTGATCTGGGGAGTAATACTTGCCTGCCTGATGATATACGGTTTTTACGCCAAGCACTTGTAGTTCTGTGACTAATTCCCCGTCGGGACAATGAATGAATAAACTGATGATTGGAATTCCCATCACTTCTTCACATTCCCTTCACGAGTTCTTCATAATGTTTCGCTACAATCAAATCAAAGCTCGTCAGATATTGGGGAGCGCAAACTTTGAAGCGAAAGGAGGAACGTAAAATGAACAAAAAATTGACCCGCGTATTCCTGGGGGCCATTCTGGCGGTATCCGTCACTTCGGCAGTACTGACACCCGCCATTGTCTCGGTGTATGCGGCGACAGAGTCAACTGTCACAGCCGCACCGGCGCCCGATTCGCCGGCCAATTGCCAATGCCTGAAATCTACGCTGCCCAAAGATGCGGAAAAACCTCACCCCGGCCAGCATTGATGATCGACGAAACCGCCTGAAGCAAGAACTGGCCTGACGGTCTTGCGCAAGAGCCTTCCCGTTGCAATTACGCGGGAGGGCTTTTGCGTAAGCTGTCGAAGTTTACCATTGAAACGAGAATATTTGCCGCGGGCAACCAATCCCGCTGGCAAGCGAGGTGCTTCTCATGCCGCAATATTCGGTCCTGCTGGTGGACGACGATCCTAAAATCGCCAAACTGCTGCAAAGTTACTTTGAAAAAGAAGATTTCGCCGTTTTCACCGCTCTCGACGGCATCACCGCCCTGCAACTTTTTCGCGACAAAAAGCCCGATATTCTTGTTCTGGACCTGATGCTGCCCGGAATGAACGGGCTGGATGTCTGCCGACAAATTCGCCGCGAGAATGAAACTCCCATTCTGATGCTGACCGCCCGCGATGAAGAGACCGACCGCCTGATCGGCCTGGAACTCGGCGCCGATGATTATGTATCCAAACCGTTCAGCCCCCGGGAGGTGGTTGCCCGCGCCAAAGCCATCCTTCGACGCAGCCGAAAGGCCGCCGATAAAAAAGAGCCCTTCAAAATCGGTAAATTCACCGTGGACACGGCCGGATACACAGTAGCCGCGAATGGAACTCCTTTCGACCTGACGCCCACGGAATACAAAATCTTCGAGTTGCTCGCCACCCACGCCGGACAAGTCTTTACCCGCCTCCAAATGGTCGAGCAGGTGCAGGGAATCGCTTTCGAAGGGTATGAACGGACGATTGACGCCCATGTGAAAAATCTGCGCCGCAAGATCGGCGATAATCCGAAGGATCCCCGCATCATTCAGACGGTATACGGGGTAGGGTACAAGTTTGCTGGTGATGCCAATGCATAGCATCACTTCGCGGATCACAGGCCTGATGTTTTTGTCCATCCTGCTGACAGTGTTTATTTTGGTTTATCTTGCCAATCATCAGATGGAGCTGCATTTTAGCGAATACTTGGCCGCCCAGCAGACCGGCATGGGCATGATGGCCGTATCGGGCACAGCGGAGCAAGTCTTTTTGGATTCCATCCACCGGTCGTTGTATTGGGTCGGCGGCGCCATTCTGCTGGTCGGCCTTTTTGCCAGTTATATTTTGGCTCGCAGCATCACCGTGCCTCTCCGCAAGCTGAGTGCGGCGCTGGCCTCCCTGGAAACCGGCCGTTACGGGGAAACCGTCCATATCGATTCCCGCAGCGAAGTCGGCAATCTGGCGGACGGATTCAACCGAATGTCCCGGTCCCTGGCGGAACAGGTCGCTCTGCGCCGCCGCCTGCTGGCGGATCTCGCGCACGAGCTGCGCACTCCGCTCACGATCATTCGGGGCAATCTCGAAGGCATGCTGGAAGGGGTCGTCGAACGCAACGATGAAAATCTGAACTCCCTGCGGGAGGAAACGGAAACCTTGAGCCGCATGATCAAGGATCTGCGCGATTTGTCCCTGGCGGAAGCCGGGCAGCTTACGCTCGAAAAAGAACCGACCGATCTGTCCCAACTAATTCATCGCACTGTCAATATGCTGGAGCCGTTGGCGTTGGAGAAATACGTCAACCTGCGTGAAGAACTGGCGACGGTTCCCGCCATTTCGCTCGATCCCCGGCGGCTCAGCCAGGTTCTCTACAATCTGCTGACCAACGCGATCCGCTATACAGCGGAAAACGGCGAAGTCAGCGTCAGCACCCGGCTGGTCTCGCGCAAAAATAAAGACTGGCTGCAGATTGAAGTCGGGGACACCGGCTGCGGCATCGCGCCGGCCGATCTTCCGTTCATCTTCGAACACTTTTATCGGGCCGACGAAGCCCGGGATAAAAAAAGTGGCGGGTCCGGCATCGGACTCGCCATCGTGAAACAATTGACCGAAATCCACGGCGGATTCGTGGAAGTACGTAGTGAAATCGGCAAAGGCAGCCAATTCAGCATATTTTTGCCGGCCGGCAACTAACCCGCCTGCACGACCGTCGGTTCATCCATTTGTTATTTTTTCGGCTCCATGGGGTATCCGGCATCCTTAAAAGCCTGCATGCCGCCCTGCAAAGCCCGGACATTGCGAAAACCATGCTTCACGAAAATATTCGCCACAC
>CAZRQI010000095.1:0-6817 GCA_964602025.1 uncultured Veillonellaceae bacterium | reverse complement strand
CCCGGGAGATCGAGGAGCTGTTGTACCGCTATCCCGGCGTGGTCGAGGCGGCGGTAATCGGCCGGCCCGATCCGATTCGCGGCCAGATGGTCTGTGCTTATCTGGTGTTTCAGGAAGGACAGGTTCTGGATAAAAAAGCGATCAAGGCTTATCTACGCGGCAAGCTGGCCCCCTATAAGATTCCCCGCGAATATGTCCAACTGGCGGCTTTGCCCAAAAATCAATCGGGAAAAATCATGAAAAGACTGCTAACCGAGGCGTAAACGAAAAGAACGAAAGGCCGGGCTGAACTTGAAAGTTCAGCCCGGCCTTTTCTACAGCCTGTGGCGATATTTTGGAGTGTCGCTTGCGTCATTAGTTCTTCGTGACGCCGATATGTTTGTAGCGGTCGTGTTCTTCGGCGCGTTTGGCGTTGTTGAAGCGATCCAGGGTACCAACCAGATAGCCGGTGATGCGGCGGATTCGCTCGAACGCCGGTCCGTCCGCTTCGGTGCGGCCGCATTTCGGGCACGTGCCGTTGATGATGCCATTATACCCGCAGACCGGATCGCGGTCCACCGGATGGTTGATCGAGCCGTAGCCGACGCCGTTTTCCTTCATGCAACGGACGATGGCTTCGAGGGCCGCCGGATTTTTGGCCGGGTCGCCGTCCAGTTCGACATAGGTGATGTGACCGGCGTTCGTCAGCGCGTGATACGGCGCTTCCAGCGCGATTTTTTCCTGGGCGCCGATCGGAAAGTAGACCGGAATATGGAACGAGTTCGTGTAGTAGGCGCGGTCGGTCACATCGGGGATCGAGCCGAAACGTTTGCGGTCGATCTCCACGAAGCGGCCGGCCAATCCTTCCGCCGGCGTGGCGAGAAGGGAAAAGTTGAGCTTGGTTTTTTGCGCGGCTTCGTCGAGTTTCCGCCGCATATGGCCAATGATCTCCAGCCCGAGTCGCTGGGCCTCGGCGGTTTCGCCATGATGGACGCCGATCAGGGCCTTGAGGCATTCGGCCAGGCCGATGAAACCGAGCGAGAGGGTACCGTGCTTCAGCACTTCCCGGATCTCGTCGTCAGGCCCCAGTTTGTCCGAGTCGAGCCAGATGCCGTCGCCCATCAGGAACGGGAAATTGCGGACTTTTTTGCGGCACTGGATCTCGAACCGGTCCAGCAGTTGATCGATGCATAAGGCGATCGTGGCGTCCAGCCTTTGATAGAATTCTGGGACGCTGCCGTGACTGAGCAAGCCGAGCCGGGGCAGATTGATGGACGTGAAGCTGAGATTGCCGCGGCCGGTGACGATTTCCCGCGAGGGATCGTTGATATTGCCGATGACCCGGGTCCGGCAGCCCATGTAGGCGATTTCGGTTTCCGGCTGGCCGGGTTTATAGTATTGAAGATTGAATGGGGCATCGATGAACGAGAAGTTGGGGAACAACCGCTTGGCGCTGACCCGGCAGGCGAGCTGGAACAGGTCGTAGTTCGGGTCGCCCGGGTTATAGTTGATTCCTTCCTTCAGTTTGAAGATCTGGATCGGGAAAATCGGCGTTTCCCCGTAGCCGAGCCCGGCTTCGGTCGCCAACATGACGTTTTTCATCACCATGCGGCCTTCGGCGGACGTGTCGGTGCCGTAATTGATGGAGCTGAACGGCACCTGGGCGCCGGCGCGGCTGTGCATGGTGTTCAGGTTATGGATCAGGGCCTCCATGGCCTGGTAGGTCAAGCGGTCGGTTTCCCGCAGGGTTTGTTCCCGGGCGAAGCGCTGGGCCTTCGCGAGGAGTGCGGCATCAAAACTGCCGGCCAGAAGACGGTTTTCTTCCGCTTCGTAGCCATTGTCGCCACTGATTGCCGGCCGCAGATCCAGGCGGCTGGCGATATCCTTGATCACGCTACGCACTTTGAAAGCGACTTCTTCCGGGGCGTCGGCGGCGAATTCCAGAGCTTTGACGAGATTCTCCCGGTATTTGTTCGCAAAGGTTTTGCGGACGCCGTCAGCCAGGGCGTAATCGAAGTTCGGGACGCTTTGGCCGCCGTGCTGGTCGTTTTGGTTCGACTGGATGGCGATACAGGCGAGCGCCGAGTAACTGGCGATGTCGTTGGGCTCGCGCAGGAAACCGTGGCCGGTGGAAAACCCATCCTTGAACAATTTTTGAATATCGATCTGACAACAGGTCGTGGTCAGGGTGTAAAAATCAAAATCGTGGATATGAATGTCGCCGTCCTGGTGCGCTTTGGCATGCTCTGGCTTCAGGATGTACATTTCATTGTAAATCTTGGCGCCTTCCGAGCCGTATTTCAGCATGGAACCCATGGCGGTATCGCCGTCGATGTTGGCGTTGTCGCGTTTCAGGTTGCTGCTGCGCGAATCGCTCGTGGCGATTTCGTCATAGGTTTTCATCAGGCGGGTATTCATTTCCCGCGCCCGGGTCCGTTCGGCGCGGTACAGGATGTAGGCTTTGGCGGCATCCGTCAGGTTGGCGCTCATGAGAACCTTTTCGACGATGTCCTGAATTTGTTCGACGGCCGGCGGCGCACCGGTCGCGTGGATCCATTCCTCGGTCTGTTCCACCACGCGGGTGGCCAGGCCCAGGGCTTGTTTTTCATCGGCGGCGCCAACCGCCTGCAGGGCTTTGAAGATGGCGTTGGCGATTTTCTCAAGATTGAAGGGGACTTGACGTCCGTCCCGTTTGACAATGGTTGTGATCATGTTGTTCGGCTGTAGCGGTCGTCATGATGCGACGTTGCAGCCCTGCCCTCCCCTGCGAAGAATTATTTTCCGGTGAATTCATGATATCACTATATGTTGTGTTTGTAAATAAAAAATGACGCAATATATTGTAAAAGAATCTGTCGGCTGGGACAAAACAGACCGGCAGGAGAGTGTCCTGCCGGTCCGGTGAGAATCGGGGGCAATGGATCTGTATTGATGGGAAATGGTAATCAGACGGTTTCGAGCGACTCGATGACCGGCGGCAGGAACGCTTTCGGCGCTTCCAGCACTTCCGTGGGCAGTCCCATCTGGTTGAGCAATTCGATGAAGGGCGTCGGATCCAGTTCTTCCACGTTCACCATTTTCTTTACATTCCAATCGCCGCGGGCGACCAGAATCGCGGCGGCTGTCGCCGGCACGCCGGCGGTGTAGCTGATGGCCTGGGACTCGACTTCCTTGTAGCATTCGGCGTGATCACAGATATTGTAGATGAAAACGTCACGGAACTTGCCATCTTTCGTTCCCCGGATATAATTGCCGATGCAGGTTTTGCCGGTATAGTTCTTGGCCAGGGAAGAGGGGTCAGGCAATAGGGCTTTCAGTACTTTGAGGGGCACGACTTCGGTGCCGTCGCCGAGTTTGATCGGTACTTCCGAAGTCAGGCCGATATTCGACAATACCCGGAACACATTCAGGTAATGGTCGCCAAAGCCCATCCAGAACCGGACGGAATTCGCATCCATGTTCTTGGAGAGGGAGTGCAGCTCATCGTGACCGGTCAGATAGACGGGCTGGCTGCCAACCACCGGGAAATCATAATCCATCCGAATGGAGTGGACTTTTTGCAGGACCCATTTGCGGTCGATCCAGGTCCAGACTTTTTTGAACTCGCGGAAATTGATTTCCGTGTCGAAATTTGTGGCGAAATATTTGCCGTGGCTGCCGGCGTTCACATCCAGAATGTCGATGGTGTCGATGGTATCGAAATAATCCTTTTTGGCGAGGGCGCACCAGGCGTTCACCACGCCCGGATCAAAGCCGATGCCCAAAATGGCGGTCTGGTTGTTGGCTTTGAACCGTTCTTTGCGTTTCCACTCGTAATTGGCGTACCAGGGTGGATTTTCGCAGACTTTGTCCGGTTCTTCGTGAATGGCGGTGTCCATGTATACGGCGCCGGTTTCCAGGCAGGCTTCCATGACCGCCATATTGATGAAGGCTTGACCCACGTTGATCACGATTTTGGATTTGGTGTCCCGAATCAGGTCCACCAGGGCAGGAACGTCCAATGCATTGACCTGCCGCGAATAGAGCTTGCGCGAAGGATCCTTCAGGTGTTTCTTCCGCATTACGCTTTCAATGATAGCCTCACATTTTTTTCGCGTTCTCGAGGCGATGCAGATATCCCCCAGGATATCGTTGTACATCGCACATTTGTGGGCCACCACATGCGCCACTCCACCAGCGCCGACAATCAATACATTTTTACGCATTTTTTTCCTCCCCTGTCTATTGTTTTATTTTCAGGACAAGTTGTCCAGAAAATCGTTGTAGCCGAATTCCCGCAGGATTTCCAGATCCCCGTTCAGGCGGCGCACGACGATGGCCGGCATTTGCAGGCCGTTGAACCAGTTCTTTTTAACCATTGTGTAGCCGGCGGCGTCCGCAAACCGGACTTCGTCACCGACGGCGAGGGGGTCGGGGAAACGGTATGTGCCGAAAATATCGCCGGCCAGGCAGGAACGCCCCGCGATCATGTACTGGCGCCCATCCGGAACGGCGGCGTCAACTTTCGCCGATAGCCGGTAAATCAGCAGATCCAGCATGTGCGGTTCGACTGACGCATCCACGATGGCGACATCCATTTCATTATGAACGATGTCCACCACCGTCGTGACCAGTTCGGCGCAGCCGGTGATGGCGCTTTCCCCGGGTTCAAGATAGATCTGAACCCCGAATTCGGCTGCGAATTGTTTCAGTCTGGCGCAAAACTCCGCCACCGGATAGCCGGGTTTGGTGAAATACAATCCGCCGCCCAGGCTGACCCATTCCACCCGGTGCAGTGCTTCCGCGTACTGCTCACCCAGTTCGTCGAGCTGCTCGGAAAAAGTCGCGAAATCATCGTTTTCGCAGTTGAAGTGGAACATGAGGCCGCTGATCCGGGGCAGACAGCGCGTTAATTCATCCATATCGGCGACGCCCAGGCGGGAGTGGCGGCGCACGGGATCCGCCAGGTCAAAATGCGAATAGCTGAAGCCGGGATTGACCCGCAGGCCCAGCGGTTTCATTTTTACGGTTTCATAGTGGGCATCCAGCTGGGAAGCGGAATTGAAGATGATTTTGTCGGCATAGTCAAGAATCGCCGCAATGTCGGACGGTGAATAGCCCACGCAGTAGGCGTGGGTCTCCTTGCCGAATTTTTCGCAGCCAAGACGCGCCTCGAACAAGGAACTGGAAGTCGTCCCGTCCATATATTGCCGCATCAGGTCAAACACGCCCCAGGTGGAAAAACATTTCAGGGCCAACAGTGATTTGGCGCCGGATAGTTCACGGACCTGGCCGATAATTTTCATGTTGCGCAGCAGTTTGGTTTCATCAATCAGATAGTAAGGGGTCGCAATGTTCATTCTTACGAAGCTCCTGTCGTTCTCCAATGGATTGGATAAAAAATCATCAAGTTATATATTATCAATAATCGACGGATTTGTCGAATATAACGGAAATTTTTGCGGAATGCAGGGTGAAACTCTCCTAAGACCCGAACAATGGGCCGAAAGAGCGCCGGAGATTAGACTGAAAAGCAGGAAAATGGCGAGAATTGTCGAAAATATTTAACAATATGATTGTTTGAACGTTTTGGGTCACTCGAAGCAGGAATTGTATGGGGGGAAGAAAAAATGACAGGGTTCCAGAGTATTCGTTTCCGGCTCATGGGGTTGATCGCTTTATTGGTCATCGCGGCGCTGGCCGTAGTTTCCGGCGGCGGGTATTATTTCTCGGAAAAATATCTGGGGGAAAGTTTGAACCAAACCGAACGGGCCGTCGCGGAAAATGCGATCACCCGGATTCAGGGCGAAATGCAGACCGGAATGATACAACTGGAAGAACTGGCGAATACCGCCCGGGTGCAGAGCGGCGACAAGGCCCAGATACAGACGGCATTGACTGGTTTGTTCCAGCGGAGCGGCCGGTTCGACCATGTCTTCTATGCGGCGCTGGACGGCACGTCCCTCAATGACGCCGGCGCGGTCGGACAATACGCCGACCGGGATTATTTCAAGAAAGTGGTTGAAACGAAAAAACCATACATCTCCGATCCGCTGATATCGCGGACGACCGGCAAGCAGTCGGTGGTCATGATCGTGCCGGTCCTGAAACCCGGTTCCGGTGAGATCACCGGAGTCGTGTTCGGCACCTATTCCGCCGAAAAACTATTGCCGGTAATCAAAATTATCAAATTCAAAGAAAAAGGCTACGGCGCACTGCTGGATGACAACGGCGTTTATCTGGTTCATCCGACCCGCCCCGATCTGAACGGAAAAATGAACCTGAAAACCGGCGCCATCGATGAGGAAGTCAAAAAGAAACTGCCGCCGAATACGGCGTTGGATCCTCAGCTGCTCAACGGGTTCAAGAAAGTGACGGAAACCGGCGAACGATTGCGTTTTCCGTACAAGGCCACCAATGGCGTGGAACAGGTCGGATCGCTGAATATTATTTCGTTGCCCGGCGGACAACGTTGGGTATTGTTGCTGACGACCAGTCAGGTGGATGCGACCAGCGAAACGGCGGCCTTGTCGAAAATATTGATCGGCTTGGCGCTCGGCTGTCTGGTGATTGCCTTGTTGATAACTTTTTGGGCCAGCGGGTCGTTTGTACGGCCAATTGTAAAAATTTCCGCAGTTGCCCGGGACATTGCCGGCGGCAATTTGCAGGAAATCCGCAAGGAGGGCAATGACCAAAGCGAGATCGGCCAGCTTTGGGACAACATCATCCTGATGAATCGGAATTTGCGCAGTCTGGTGCAACAGGTCCAGAACCAGTCCCACCAGTTGGCCGCCTCCAGCGAACAATTGACTGCCGGCGCTCACCAGTCGGCGGATGCGGCCAATCAAGTCGCCGGCTC
>CAZRQI010000094.1:5652-7032 GCA_964602025.1 uncultured Veillonellaceae bacterium | reverse complement strand
ACCTACGAAACGGCCTGCATTTCGTTTGCGGCAGGCGATTCGGTATGTTTCATGACGGATGGGATCACCGATGTGCTGACGGCGGAGGCGAGTTGGGACCGATTGACAGCGACGGATATCTGCCGATGGCTTGGCGGAAAACAGCGGACCGACAGCCTCAAGGATGACGCGACCGGCATCTGCATCACGGCGCTGAAATCGGCGACCAGCCCTCGATAGAGAAATAAGGCGCACGATTCGGGAGGAAGATCATGTGGGTTGCTTATGCACTGCTTTCTGCTTTGTTTGCGGCGTTGACCTCGATTCTTGCCAAGATCGGCATTGAGGGGGTGAACTCGAACCTGGCCACGGCGATCCGCACGGTCGTGGTGTTGGTGATGGCTTGGGGCATCGTCCTGGTGACGGGTACGCACAGCCAGATCGGCGACATCGGCCGGAAAAGCTGGTTATTTCTAATTCTTTCGGGGTTCGCCACCGGCTTCTCCTGGCTGTTTTACTTCAAGGCGCTGCAAATGGGGGACGCCTCCAAAGTAGTGCCGATCGACAAGTTCAGCGTGGTGATCAGCATGGTGCTGGCGTTCGTGGTCCTGAAGGAAGCGGCGACTCTCAAAACCATCATCGGCGGCGTTTTTATCACCATCGGCACCCTGGTGCTGATTTTCTGACAAAACATCGACAGGAGGAAATCGATATGGGCAACAGGCGGTTTTGGACGGTTCTGATCTGCATGACGATCCTGCTGGCCGGATCGGCGGGAGCGGCGCTTGCCGCCGGCGATTTGTCGGCGGAGCACAACCTGACCTATTCGCTGGCAGATGGCGGCCAGGGCGACCGGTTCACGATCGCGGCCGACGGCAAGGGGCGGGTGGCGCTGACGGTCCCGTTCATCAGCGGCGGCTGCATCGCAATTAACGAACTGAAGATCCTGTCCATTACTTCGGGCGACGATGGCTTGCGGACGTTGAACCTGCTCTGGAACAGCGACCACGGCGCGCCCTGCAAGGCGGCGATCCCCATGAATCTGAAAGCCGGTTTCGATCTGAAAGAGGCGGGGCGCTACCGGGTCCGGCTTTGGGAGACGATGACGGTGAACAGCAAGCAGTTCCGGCTCGCCGGGGAGCGCGAGATCGTGATCGGGGCCATGACCGGCAACAAGTCGCTGCCGGCGGGCGATCCGGCGGATCTGTCGGTGCGGGAGAAAGAGGCCTGTCTGGCGGCGGCGATCCGGGCGATCGAGCTGGAACTGGGCCGGGCGCAGGCCAAGCCGATCCGGGAGCGGTTGCAGCGCGACCTGGCGGAGTACCGGGCCAAGACCGCCGCGGAGTACACATTGCCGGAAAAGATCGTGGAAACGGCCTGGGTGGAAACGGCGGCCGGCGA
>CAZRQI010000094.1:0-5552 GCA_964602025.1 uncultured Veillonellaceae bacterium | reverse complement strand
GATCTGGCGGCGATCCACCGGATTACCGCCGAGCGCCGTTATGACCGGAACCAGCCGATTTTTGAAGATGGCGGGCCGGGCGAGGGGTTCCATTACATCCGGAGCGGCAAGGTGAAAATCGTCAAGGTTTCGGCGGACGGGAAAGAGCATATCCTCAACATTCTGGGCCCCGGCGAAGTGTTCGCCGAGGTGCTGCTGTTCAATGACGCGCCGTATCCGGCCGGGGCCGTCGCCGTGGAAGACTCGGTCGTCGGCGTGATCCGGAACCGGGAGTTGGAAGCGCTGCTCGTCGCCTATCCGAAGATTGCGGTCCATATCATCCGGGTCATGAGCAAAAAGCTGCAGTACATCCAGTCCCGGGTCAAGCTGCTGGCGCTGGCGGACAGCCAGGCCAAGATCGCCCAGGCTCTCGACCATCTGGTGGATCGCTATGGCCGACGGACGCAGCGCGGCTGGGAAGTCACGCTGGAAATCAACCGGCAGGATCTGGCGAACATGGCCGGGACCACCCGCGAAACGGTGAGCCGGGTGTTCCGGACGCTGAAGGACGAAGGCGTGATCGAAGACGAGGAGCGGCGTCTGGTGGTATTGGACCGGGAACGGTTGCGGGCGTATTTCGAAGAGAGCTGACAGAGGATAAAAAAGCACGGGGTTTTCGCAAAGCGGAGATCCCGATTTTTTTATCGCGTGTGATTTATATCACAGCCATTTGTTTTTCCAGCCGTTATGATATAAGCAACGAAAGCAAATTTAACGCCATTGGAGGAATGAATGATGTTGCCAAAAGGAGCCAATCTGCAGAAAATCCGCAACGGAGTCAAAACCTACGCCGTCACCCCCCACCTGCCCGGCGGGTTTGTGAAGCCGGAAACGTTGGAAAAATACGCCCAGGTGGCCCGTAAATACCACGGAACCCTGAAACTGACCTCGGCGCAGCGCATCATGATCACCGGGCTGCGGGCCGAAGACATCGAGGCCGTCTGGGAGGAGCTCGGCATGCAGCCGGCGATGGGTTTCGCCAACTGCGTCCGCAGCGTCAAGATCTGCCCGGGCACGGCGTTCTGCAAGCGCGGCAAGCAGGACAGCGTCAAACTTGGCCTGGAACTGGACCGCCGCTACATCAAGAAGGAAATGCCCTCCCGGATGAAATTCGGGGTGTCCGGCTGCCCGAACTCCTGTTCCGAATCAGTCATCAAGGATGTCGGCGTGATCGGGACCGACGCCGGCTGGGACGTCTATGTCGGCGGCAGCGCCGGCTCGCATCCCCGGCTGGCCGACAAGCTGGCCGGCGGGCTGGATTATGACGATACCCTGCGGCTCATTGACATCGTGGTCCGCTACTATCAGAAACATGCCGATATCGAGCGGGTCGGCCAGTTCATCGACCGGATCGGCTTCGACAAGTTCCGGCGGGATGTGCTGGCGGAGTTTGAAAACGGCGCGAACGCGGAAGTGACGGGAGTAGCGCCGGTGGCGCAGGCGGAGCGACTGACGGCTATGCCGGCGGCTTTGACGGAAGGAACGCTGGTGCTGGGCGATCCGATTACACCGGACAGTGTAGTCGCCGACGTCATCCGCGTCTATCCGCAGACCATCCCGACGTTGCGCGGCTTCGGCATGGGTTGTCTCGGCTGCCCTTCGTCGACGGGCGAACCCCTCACCAAGGCGGCGGATATCCACGGGATTGACGTCAACGAACTGGTAGCGGCTTTAAATCAAGTGGCATTGGGAGGAAAATAACATGAGCGCATTCATTGGACCGATTCATTACTGGCTGTACAACAAGATTCGGCTGGTCAACGGCCGGCAGGATTTTCTGGCGGAAAAAGTCGCCGCGATGTGCGGCGAGACCGCGGAAGAACTCCGGGAGCAGGTGGCGCAGTCCTACGGGCAGCCGCTGCCGGACAAGGACCTGTCGGAACTGATCGAACATGACAATATCCACGGTTGGCTGCAGCGCCAGATCAACCTGGCCGAAAGCCGCGAAGCGGCGTTTATCAAGGAACTGCTGGACACTTGCGGCGGGGCGGCCGACGACCTCATCGAAAAGGCTTACGCCGAACACGGCCAGCTGACTGGCGCTGACGCGGCCCGGTCCGGGCGCTACACGCTGGACTCGGCGGCCGGCATCCTGAAGGCGCTGAACGATACCTACCTGAACGGCATGCCCTGCGACGCCGGCGACTGCGTGATGGGGATCCATGCGCCGAACTGGCGGCGGACCGGCGTCGACGAGGCGGCGATGGCCAAGTATTACGAGTGCTGGCTGCGCGGCTTCGTGCAGGGCGCGAACCCCGCCTTCACTTACAGCCTGGCCGGCGACGCCCACCAGATCACGGCTGTGTCTTAAGGAAAAAAAGTTCAGGCCGCCCGATATCGGGCGGCCTGTTTGCTTTATGGAACCGGATTTTCGATTTACAGGCGGAACTTGTCCACCGCTTCCTGCAGCTCCTGCGCCAGTTTGGCCAGACTCTGGCTGGAAGTGGAGATTTCCGTCATCGACGCCGTCATTTCTTCCGCCGCCGCCGACACATTCTGCGCCTGGCCGGCGGAGTCCCGGCTGACATTCTCGATGTCGCGGACCGAAGCGACGATCGTCTCGCTGCCTTTGGCGATTTCACCAATGGCGGCGGAGATGTTCAACATCTGGCCGGATACTTCCTGCGTCATTTGGGAGATATCGCGGAAAGTCAGTCCCGCGTCATTGACCACGGTGATGCCGACTTTCACCGAGCCGGCGGATTCCTCCATAGCCTGGACGGCCCGCTGGATATCCGTCTGATTTTGTTGAATCAGGTCCGTAATTTCTTTGGCGGCGGACTCCGACTGTTCCGCCAGCTTGCGGACTTCCTCGGCCACTACGGCGAAGCCTTTGCCCTGCTCGCCGGCCCGGGCGGCTTCAATCGCCGCGTTCAGGGCCAGCAGGTTGGTCTGCCCGGCAATTCCGGAAATCACATTGACGATTTCGCCAATCTGCCGGGACGATTCCGCCAGTTTGTCGACTGCGTCGCTGACCGCCTTGCTGCCTTCGCCGACGCTGCCCATTTGCTGGACCGCGCGATCGATGGCTTGGCTGCCCTGCGCGGTGGCCGCCGAGGATTTGTTGCTCAGGCCGGTGATCGTTTCCGCCGTGGCCGCTACGGACTCGGCATGGGAGGAAACTTGCTCCACGACCGCCGCGGCGTCATTGACGGCGCCCAATTGTTTCGAGGCGCCGGCCGCCACTTCCGTGATCGACTGGGCGACCTGGTGGCTCACTTCCGCCGATTGTTCGGCGCTGGCCGTCAATTCTTCCGACGAAGCGGCCAGAGTTTGCGACAGGTCATGCACATGCTTGACCAACTCCCGCAGATGCAGCAGCATCGTGTTGAAATTTTGCGCCAGAGCGCCGACCTCATCCGACGAATTTACTTTCACGTTCTGGGTCAGATCGCCGTTGGCCACCGTGCCGGCCACTGCCCCAAGCTGCAACAGTGGGCCGGTGATTTTGCGCGCCATCCACAAGGTGGCGAGAAAGGCCAGAATGATGGCGATCAAAATCGTGACCGCCACGGTGATAACCATTTTGTCGCGGGAGGCATGGGCATGGGCCATTGATTCGCCGGCGAACAGGATGCCGACCGGCTTGCCTGTCGGGCCGATGATCGGTTCATACGATGTAAAGTAAGCCATACCGAGAATGGTCGCCGTGCCATCGAAGGGTTTTCCCTGCTTCAGCACGATGTCGGCGATGGCCGGATCCAATTTGGTGCCGACCTGGCGCTGCCCATTCTGCATGATGGTGGTCGATTCGCGCACATCGGCCTTGAATAGGGTGGCGTCGATATTGAACAGTTTTTTGGTTTTGTCGACTACTTCATTTTTCGTCAGAGTCACGCCGGGAGTGATGACGCCGATGATCTGGCCCTGCGCATTCCGAACCGGCGCGCCGGCCCGGGCTGAGAGCTTCACGATCGTTCCCGGCTCGACGCCGGCCGTCACATTGCCTTTCAGCGCCTCCCGAACATTGGCCTGACCGGCGACGCTGTCGCCTTTTTTCGCCGGCTCGTGGGTCCGGGCGATTACGATTCCTTTTTCATCAGAAATCGTGATGGAATCGACCGGGATATCTTTGCTGATCCGACCGACGACCGCCAACACCCGGGCCGTGTCCTTGGCCTCGACGGCGCTGGCGACTTCCGGGTTGGCCGCGAGCAGGATCGCCCGCATCTTCATTTCCTGTTTGGCGTCCTCCAGCAAGTTGTGCACCCCGGAACGCGCCAGGTTTTTGGCCGTGGTGTCAGAATAATCGGTGAAGAAGTACAGCACGGCGCTCATGACGGCGACACCGATCACCGCGAGCAGCACGGAGATGAATACAATCAGTTTGGTTTTAATGGAATGAAACAATTTTATTCCTCCTTTTTGGCATGTCACGTTATTGATTTGGGGGACAGTTATTCATAAATGCAATTTTACAGCGTTTCTCAAAGAAAAGAAAGAAAATGCGAATGTTCCATTTTGTGGCAGGAGTTGCGGAGAGAAGAATCGAAAGAAAACAGAAGTGATTTTTTGGCAAGAGGTGTGCTCATGCATAGTGGAGAGGTCGGCGTGCTCTCAACCGTGGAGATGTTGCGGCGGATTCACGATCTGCAGGCGGAAAATGCGGACCTGCAGCGTTCGCGGGCGGAGCTTGCCGAAACGCTGCGGATCAAGGAAGCCATGTTGGAACAGGCGAATATCCTGCTGGCGGAGTCCCGCCAGGAAGGGGATTCGCCGGCTGCGCCGGATCCCGTGACCGGACTGATGCGGCATCGCGCCGCCATGAAGGTGTTGTCCAAACAGCTGGCCCGTTGCAAACGCCACGGCGAGGAACTGGCCATCGGGCTTTGCGCGATCGACTCGTATAAAACCATCAGCCCGGAGTGGAAATATAAGGCGCGCAACGAAGTATTGCAGGGCTTGGCCCGGACCATGCTCGCCAATCTCCGGGAATACGACAGCGTTGCCCGGATCAGCGGCGACGCCTTTTTGCTGATCATGCCGCTCAAGGCGGGAAATGACGCCGAAGCCATTTGTGAACGTTTGTGCGGCCAGATTGCCAGCAGTGCAATTAAAACCGGGCGCGGCGAGATTCATATTACGGTTAGCATCGGCATTGCCTACGCCGCAGCAAGCAGCACCGTCAAAGGATTGATGGAGGAAGCCGACGCCGCGTTGGACTATGCCCTGAAACAGGGCGGCAACCGGGCGGTTTATTTCTTAAAAGCCTGAAACGGAAATCAGTCTTTGTCGGGAAGGGGTTTTCATCATGAGAGAACTGTGGCGAAGACTCGTATTCTTAATCTGTGGTTGTGGCGCAGTTTTACTCGCGTTGGCCGCATCCCTCTCGCCGGTTGTACTCGTCACGCCCATCGACTTTGCGCGGGAACAGCAACGGGAAGGCTCCTACATGGGCCTTCGCATTCCCACCGAAGAGGCCAAGCGGCAGCGGAATCTGTCCCGCGAAGCGTATATCGCCGAAAAGACGAAGGGCAAGCTGGTGGCGGGCAACGACCCGCAATGGGCGAAGT
>CAZRQI010000093.1:0-7208 GCA_964602025.1 uncultured Veillonellaceae bacterium | reverse complement strand
TAGTACCAACAGCTGACAGGCACCATTGCCGGTCGGCCGAGGCAGGCATTATTTCCGTCAGTTTTCTGACACAAATTATTATTCTTTCTATTTTAGCTAAATCCTCTTTTGTTAGGCTGTGTATTTTCTGTACAGCACTTTTCCACCGAAACGGCGGAATCTCTATTTGTCGATCATTCCGAGGAGGCCGCGACACTGGGCGGCATCCATCCCGGCGATCCGAAACACTTTGTTCCGGGACTGCGCCCCTGTCAACAAGCTCACGGCAACAAACGCCACGTTGAATATTTCCGCCAAGTACCGCAGACATTGGCGCGTCGCCTCGCCTTCCACCGGCGCGGCGGCAATCGCCAGCTTGAGACATCCGCCATGAACGCCCAATATCTTGTTTCGTCCGGCGCGCGGCTGCACCCGGATGCCAATGGATACGCCTTCCGGCGAATCGTTGAGAATCAGTTCATCCACATTCAAGGCTAGTTGTCATCTTCCTCGTCTTTTTTTAACATTTCCAACTGCGCCGTCAACAAGGTTTTCTGGCGAATACGAAAAACTTGCCCCTGCTTACGCAGTTCCTCAAACTCCACGTTCATGCGCCGGACTTTCGACGCAGCGTCGTCCAGCATTTTTTGACCGCGAACTTCCATTTCCCTCATCATCAATTCACATTCACGCTTGGCGTTCAGCTTGACTTCTTCGGCAGTTTCCTGCGCAATGACCAGCGTACTATGCAAAGTGGTTTCCATGTGCTGATAATGTTCCAATTTTGTCGTCAGTCGCTCTACATTTTCCTTCAAGTCCATATTGTCCTGAAGTAAATGTTCCAATGTTTTGGCGGCATCCGCCATGAATTGGTCGACTTCGGCGGGATCATAGCCCCGAAATTCCTTTTTGAACTTCTTGTTATGAATATCCAGCGGTGTCAGCACAAGTCCACCCCTTCCCATTGATCCGAACAGGTTACATATATCTTTTCAACAAGACCCCTGTTCGTCCCTTCTTTGTTTGTCCGGTAATTTCGACAATTTCTACCCGACCGCGCCCGCGAAAGGAAATTACATCGCCCGCCTTCACGTTTTGAGCGGGATTTTTGGCATCTTTCCAGTTGACTTTCACTTTTTCCGATTGAATTTCTTCCGCCATCTGGGTGCGGGAAACGCCAAATCCGGAGGCTGCCACCGAATCCAGGCGCAAAGACGCCACGGTGGAGCGGATTTCTTTGACAGTTTCCGGCCGAAGCTGCAATTCGGACAACGCGATCGATTTTGTCTTAACATTTGCCGCTCCCAGACGCTGCAACTCCTGCAGGAGGAACTGATGAATGGAAGGATCGACGATGATCTGACAGCCGCCGGGAATCATCAGGATATCGCCGATCAAGCCGCGCTTGATTCCGAGCGCCAGCAATCCACCCAACACATCCCGATGGGTCAGTTGATAAAAGCGGGCATCCCACTCCACGCCAACAGCCTCAACCGAGTTGGGCGCTTCGCCTCGAAAATCCCTGCACACAAAGACGGCCCGAACTCTCTCCGCCGTATCAAAGCCACCCTGACTTTGGAGTAAAAGGGTTTCTTCGTAAGCCGCCACTGTTTCCGCAATCGAATACGCATGCGGATCCAAAAACTCCGTGATCACAAAACGGCGATTTCGAATCGCCGCTTCCGCAGCGTCCAGAATCCGGCCGGCCTGTTCATGGTCGCCGGTTGCCCGATAATAGCGGAGGATCTTATCCCGATCAATCATTGATCCTTGCCCATATCACGGGAACGCGCTGTGGCGGCGACCACCGCCTCAATCAACGAAGCGCGGATCGAATGCGTTTCCAGCATGTGAACCCCGGTAATGGCCGTTCCGCCGGGAGAGGTAACCATATCCTTCAATTTCCCGGGGTGTTCGCCGGTTTCCAACACCATTTTCGCAGCGCCCAACATCGTTTGGGCGGACAACAACAAGGCATTCTGCCGGGAAAAGCCGACCCGCACCCCTGCGTCCGATAAGGCGTCCAGCATCAGGAAAAAGAACGCCGGCCCGCTGCCGGAAAGACCGGTAACGGCATCCATCATCGACTCGTCAACCTGTACCGCCCGACCTACTGCGGAAAACATGGAGGAAACCAGATTGGCTGCCGCCTCATCCGCGCAACTTCCCTTGGCGACGGCCGACATTCCTTCGCCGACAGCCACCGGAGTGTTGGGCATGACCCGGATGACCGGTACATGCGGCAGGTATTTCTCCAAGGCGGCAATCTTGATTCCGGCCGCAATGGACACGACCAGCGTCGTTTGCTTCACCAGCTTGCCGATATCCGCCAATACCGAAGACATCACCTGAGGTTTTATCGTCAGAAATAAAATGTCACTCGCTGCGGCGACCGCCTGTCCGGAATCGCCGATCATTACACCATAACGCTCCTTCAAAAATTGCAGTCGGTCCCGGGAAACATCAAAAACCGTGACCTGCGCCGGTGTCAGCATCTTCCGCGCCAGTAGTCCTCCCATCAGCGCTTCCCCCATGGCGCCGCCGCCGATGAAGCCAATTTGTTTATTTTCCAGCATAATGTTGCCCTCCCCAATTATTACCGCCGCCAAGGCAGCTCTTCCGGTCCATCCGTCGCGAACCGTTCCGTTGCAAATATTTCGACACGGGCCGGCGCGAACAGAAATATTGTATTGGACACTCTCTGCACCGTACCGCTGACTGCATAGGTGATTCCGCTCATGAAATCCACTGTGCGTTTGATGGTTTCGCCGTCCGTCCGTTCGAAGTTGACCAGAACCGTTTTGCCATTCTTGACATTTTCCGCGATCTGGCGGGCATCGTCAAATCCCATCGGTTGAGTAATCACGACAATTCCTTTACCGCTTTCCGGATCACGGGCCGATGTTGCCGATGGATTTGTCTTCACAGGCAAAGCAGTCGCGTTGACCAAGGACGAAGGTTCCGGCGGTAGAGTCCTATGAATTCGCGAATCCTCGACCATTTTGGCGGAAGATCGCTCATTTTTACGTTCCACGCGGGTCGCCGCTTTTTCCGGGACGCCTTTTTCCGTCTCCTCCAGCTCGTCCGATTCGACCAAACCCAGTAGATTCCAGATTCTATCCAACAGCTTCAAAGCCAACCCTCCCTTACCTGACAGTTCGCGCCCCAAACAATCCCGTACCGATTCGAATCATGTTGGCGCCTTCCGAAACAGCAATACGATAATCATGCGTCATTCCCATCGACAGCCAACGAAAATCTTCCGGACGCGAAATCTTTTGCCGCAATCGTTCAAAAATAATTCGCATCTCCTGAAAAACCGGTCGCGTCATTTCGGCATCCTCAACCAGCGGCGCAATTGTCATCGCTCCGCGCAATCGCAAGTTAGGCAACGAATCCATATAAACAGCCAAATGATCCGCCTGCGACGGCGCAATCCCGGATTTCGTCTCTTCGCCGCCAACGTTGACCTGAATGAGAACATCCTGAACTTTGCCGGCCAGTCGGGCGCAACGGTCTATTTCGTCCGCCAACCGTTCGCTGTCAACGGAATGGATCAAGGAAAACAAAGCAACCGCCTGTTTAACCTTGTTCGTTTGCAAATGGCCAATCAAATGCCATTCCAGAGGCAGATCCGTCAACTGCGCCGCCTTCTCGACCGCTTCCTGAACACGATTCTCCCCCACCACAGACAGACCGGCCGCAACCGCCTCCCGGATCACAGCCACTGATTGGGTTTTGGTAACCGCAATTATTGCAATCTCACCGTTGCCGATGGATTCACGGATCATTGCCAGATTGTCCGCAATCAAAACCAAGGCCTCCCATCCGCATTCAATCTTTTAATTATATCGCCGGGCGGATTGAACTGTCAAAGCGACATCAACACCCCAAACCGGCCGGCTTTCCCGGCGCTGGCCCGATGTGAGAAAAACAGGTCGGATTGTTGGGCTGTGGAAACCCCGCTGAGCAACACATTCGATGCGGGAACCCCGGCGTCGATCAACTGTTGACGGTTCCAGTCCCAAAGATTCAGCAGCCAGTGTCCGGCGCGGCAAGGTCGGGAAAACAGCTCCGGGGACTTCCACCGTGTGCGGATCTCCGTCAAAACCGGTTCATCGACCTCATAATCATCCGGCCCAATCGATGGGCCGATTCCCACCAGACAATCCTCTGGATCCGTCCCGAATGTGTGTTGCATCACATTCAGGGTCTTCGGTCCGATGGAAAGAAAGGTTCCTTTCCAGCCGGCATGGCTCAAGCCAATTACCTGCCGCACCGGATCAAACAGAAGCAAAGGAACGCAATCCGCAAAAAACAGCAGCAGAGGCAAATTGAGGCGATTTGTCACAAGGCCATCCGTATCCGCCAGGCGCTGCCCCGCCTGCAACTCGTCAACGACGGCTACATGGTCGCCATGAATCTGTCCCGATGCGACCACCCGCATTTCGTCAACACCGACCGCTTCGCAGAATTTATCCCGATTGGCGCGAATATTGTCTGGATTGTCGTTCACTTTGATTCCGAGATTCAAGGACGCCAGTTCATCGCGGCTGCAGCCGCCGATTCGAGTGGAAATACCATGCCGCAGGCCCTGCGCCTGAAGCTTCGGGAAATAACCGAATACAACACCATTTTCGTGATTAATATAATCCCATTCCTGCATGATAGACGAAAAAGTCCCCCTTATTATTGACAAATGCCACACCGCCGGCATGCCGGCGAACAATCGGCTGTCGGCGCTTCCTGACGCGCCTTCTGCAATTCAGTCCAAAGATATTCACGGGATACTCCTACGTCAATCACATCCCATGGCAGCGACGCGTCAAAGGCATATTCCCGGTAAAGGTAGTCTTCCTCCCGTAATCCCGTCAATTTTAAGGCCTGCTTCCAATGTTTGCGGCCGCCCAACTGCTGTGCCGCCAGCAAAGCCCCTCCCAGGCGACGGTCACCCCGCGCCAGGGCTCCCTGAATATACGCTTCCCGCAACGATTCAGCCTGTACGCGAATCCGTTTTTCCGTTTTCAGACTCTTCTCCAGTTTTTTCAGACGCGCGGCCACGAGATTTTGATCCGCCATCGGCAACCATTGAAAAGGCGTGAATGGCTTCGGGACAAACGGATTCACACTAAGGGTCAACGTGCCGGCAGGACCGTTTTCCCGCATACACTGCAGGGTTTTCAGCGCCAATGTGCGGATGGCCTCGATATCCGCATCCATTTCTTCCGGCAGCCCGATCATAATATACAGTTTGACGTTAGGGATGCCTGCACGAAGCGCCATGGCTACCGTCGTCAGCAGGGCTTCCTCACTGATCCCTTTATTGATGACGCGGCGCAATCGCTCGCTGCCTGCCTCCGGGGCCAAGGTGATTGTGCGGTGCCCGCTGTCCGCCAAAACTTTCACCAGTTCCGGCGTGGTGGAATCAGCCCGCAACGAAGCCACTGACGTACCGATGCTCTCTTCGGTCAGCATGTTGCACAATAACTCCATATCGGGAAAATCGGAAACCGCAGCGCCAACAAGTCCGACCTTTTTTTCCCGTTGTCGCGCATTCGCCACACCCTGCCGGATTGCGTCAACCGAACGGGCCCTGGGCGGGCGGAAACAATAACCGGCCATGCAAAACCGGCAATGACGGCCGCATCCCCGCGCCACTTCAACCAGATATAACCCGTCAAATTCCGTCTGGTCCGCCACAATAGCCGTTTCACCGGAATACTGGTCCAGATGTTCAATCCAGCGTCGTTGCACACGCGTCGTTTTCAAGGAAACATCCGGCACATAGAGTCCGGCGACTTTTGACAGCGCCTGTAGAATACCCGAACGGGATGAGCCCGCATTTTTTTCGGCATGGTAAATATCCAACAGTTCCTGGATGACTTCTTCCCCTTCCCCCACCACAAACACGTCGACAAAGGGGGATAGCGGTTCTGGATTGAACGTGGCGCAAGGACCGCCGGCAATCACCAGGGGATCGCGTTCGCCTCTTTCACTGCATAGGCGAGGAACACGGCCCAATTCCAAGATATCCAGAACATGAAAATAGTCCATTTCGAATGAAATCGCAAAACCGACTAATGGGAACTCGTTCAAAGGTCGCTGGGTTTCGAGCGTCATGAGGGGGGTTCCGGTTCGGCGATACTCCGCAAGTTCGTCCGGTGATGGTAAAAAAGCCCTTTCGCAGGCAGTATCGATCCGACGGTTAATTTCCCGGTAGATGATTTGAAACCCCAAATTTGACATTCCCAAGTGATACTCGTTGGGAAACACCAGCGCAAAACCGCTTTTTGCGCCGGGAGCTGTCCGGACTGCTCCTGTTTCTTGGCTGGCTCGTTGTTTTAGACGGTCAATCAATTGCCAATTCATAGGACTATTATGTCACACCTGCATTTCGCTGACAACTTTTGTCGCAGTTTATGAAAAATCCCTGTTTGCAAAACAGGGATTTAAACCTTGGGTTCAATGGATTAACTTAATTTAGAACGACCATGCCGGATCCGCCCATTCTTTGACCGAACCTGACGACAGGGATGCCGGAACATCGATCAGTCGCTGGTTGGCGGAGCCCCGGAACGGCAATCCCAAATCCCGCTTTTCCTGTTCATAGGGTCCGTCCACCAGGATATCCGTCCGTTGCAACAACGCCAGGACTGCCGGTTTATTTCCGCCGATTTCCAATAGTAATTCGAAGCGGTATCCCGTATAGGTCACAACCGACAACCCTTTGTTTTTAGCCGCTGCCGCAATTTGGGCCGACGCTTCGGCCTGTAGGAATGGTTCACCGCCGGACAGCGTCAACCCGCTGACCAGCTTACCATCGGGCAAGGCGGCAATGAGTTCTTCCGTTGTGGACTCATAACCGCCGGCCGGGTCATGGGAACCGGGGTTATGACAACCGATGCAGCCATGAGGGCATCCTTGAACAAAGATCACCATCCGGATTCCGGGTCCATCCACAACACTTTCTTTTACAATTCCAGCCAAACGAATTCTCATAGTCCCGATGCTCCGTTATTTGAAATGCGCCACGCGGTTGTTCAATTCCGCCTGTTTCGGATCATTGAACCGTTCAATCGTGGAAAGATAACCGGTAATCCGACGAACTCGACGAACGCTGCAGGCGCCGCACACCGGGCAACAATCCGATTCGATCACACCGATATGTCCGCAGGAATCGCAGAAATCAACCGGAAAATTTATTCCGGCGTAGCCGATATCGGAATCCG
>CAZRQI010000092.1:623-7224 GCA_964602025.1 uncultured Veillonellaceae bacterium | reverse complement strand
ATGCCGCGGAATTTGAGGCGGCATTCGCCAGCCTGCAGAAAGCGGTCGCGGCGAATGACCGAAGCCGGGTAGCGGACTTGGTGTTGTATCCGCTGCGGGTGAATGGCTGGCGCGATGAACTCAAAGGCAAAGGAACGTTCATGTTCGCGACGAAACCGGAATTCATCGACAACTATGATGAAATCATGACGCCGCCGGTCCGGAAAGCCATCGTGGAACAGAAAGTAGCGAACCTGTTCGTGAACTGGCAGGGGGTCATGGTCGGGAATGGCGAAGCCTGGTTGTCGGTTTCGGGCAAAGAGCCGAAGCGTTACGGGATCATTGCGGTGAATCTCGGGATTGAGCAATGATCGTGGTGAGCGCTTGTCTGGCGGGAGTGGCCTGCCGCTACGATGGAACCGCTTTTTCCTGCCCGCCGCTGGCGGCAATGGTCGAGTCCGGCCAGGCGATCGCGGTTTGTCCGGAAGTGCTTGGCGGGTTGCCGATTCCCCGTCCGCCGGCGGAAATGCGGCGAGACGGCCGGATTGTGACCGCCACGGGGCAGGACCTGACGAAAGCGTACCGGACCGGCGGATTGGCGGCTGTGGATATCGCCGTGCAAAACCAATGTGAACTCGCCATCCTAAAATCAAGATCCCCTTCCTGCGGCGTCGGGCTCATTTACGATGGCTCCTTTTCCGGGCGGCTTGTCGCCGGCAACGGTGTCTTTGCGGACTATTTGCGGCAGGCGGGGATTCCGTCCTATACCGAAACCGACTGCGAGTTTTTGTTCCGGGGAACGGAGGCGGGCGGCGAATGAAGATCGGCGCGCGCATCCTGAAAACCGGCATCGCCGTGACGATAACGATGTATCTTTGCCGCCTGCTGCAACTGGAGCCGGCGTTTTTCGGCGCGGTTTCCGCTGTCGTGAACATGCAGCCGTCGATATTTTTGACGGTAAAAACGGCGAAGGATCAAATCGCCGTCCACATGATTGGCGTTGGCGCCGGCCTGCTGTTCGGCTGGCTGCTGGGCGGCAATCCCCTGATCATGGGCGCTGTCAGTATTTTGCTGATTTTGGTATATATCCGGCTGGGCCTTCAGGGCGGAATCTCCATGGGGATTGTGGCGGCGATTTTTGTCATGGGCTCCGCTCAGGAACTGTTCCTGCCCCACGCAATCAACCGGACCGGCGTGATTTTCACCGGACTGGCGACCGCCATGCTGGTCAATGTATTATTGTGGCCGCCCCGCTATGGCCGGCAGCTCAAGGCGAAACTGCGTGAGGGAAACGAGGCGGCGGTCGCTTACTTTTGCTGCGCGATCGAGGAATACGTGCGGCTGGAAAACGAAGCGCCGACTTGCGACGTGGCGGTGCGAATCCGGGCGCATCAACTGAACGAGGAAGCGCGCAGCCTGGCGAATTTGTTGATCCGGGAAGGAGAAATGCCGGCCGTGGTTTCGCCGGACCAGAGCCAGTGGCTGACCTTGGCCGAGAAGTTGATCGACTACAATTTGGCGTTGGCGGAAAAAGCCGACCGCATCATGGACTTGTTGCCGGTTCGTCTGGAACGGCGGCATCAGGCCGGCGACTTGCCGATCAGCGAGGAGTTCCGAGCCATTTTGGCGATTCTGGAACAGGGGTGCGACAGTATCCGGCGAATCAACGCCAAGCTGCGCGCATCGGTGATTGACGGGGAAGAAGTGATGCCGGAACAAATCAGTGAGGTGTACTGGGAGAAGCTGACCGTGGCGATCGAGCAATGGCAGCCCAAACTGACCGGCAGTTATTACGTGCACGCGCTGATCGAAGCCTCGGTGACCGCCAATGAGATCCGATGGGCGTCCCGTCAGGGAAAACGGCTGTTGCAGGAATGCACCGGCGACAATCCGAATTGAAAAGAGGGATCTGCGATGTTGCAACCGGGCTTTTTCATCGACAATCTGGGCCTGAAGCCGCATGTGGAAGGCGGCTACTACAAGGAACTGTATAAAAATAGCCACTGCCTGGGGGAACGACCGATTGCGTCGACCATCTATTATTTGCTCAAATCCGGACAGGTATCCCGGTTTCACCGGCTGAAGTCCGATGAATTGTGGCTGTATCATTATGGTTCGCCGCTGCGGATCGTACAGATGCAGCAGGATGGTTCGCAGCTGGCCCCTGTTTTGGGGTTGGCGGTGGAGCGGGGTGAGCGGCCGCAGGTGACCGTTCCCGCCGGTGTGATTTTCGGCGCCGAGGTGGTCGAGCCCGATTCTTTCTGTCTGGTGAGTTGTGTTGTGTCGCCGGGGTTTGATCCGCGGGATTTCGAACTTTTTTCCGGCGCGGAGCTGCTGCAGAAATTTCCGGCGCAATCTGACGTAATTCGCCGCTTCTGCGGGGAGGAAACGAAAGGTTGACGACGAATTACAAATGATAGTTAAAAGCCGACATCGTCAGGAAGAATCGATTCGCTGATTACGAAAGGAGAAATCGCTCTATGATGAAAGAATTCAAGGAATTTATCATGCGCGGCAACGTACTGGACTTGGCAGTTGGCATCATCATCGGCGGGGCGTTCGGCAAGATTGTATCCTCGTTTGTCAGTGACATCTTGATGCCTCCACTCGGTCTGATCATGGGCAAGGTGAATTTTGCCGACCTGTTCATCAATCTGTCGGGGAAACCGTATCCGACGGTGGCCGCCGCCAAAGCCGCCGGGGCGCCGACCATCAACTACGGGTTGTTTATCAACACGATCATTGATTTCGTGATCGTGGCCTTCGCTATTTACCTGATGATTCAACAGGTCAACCGGCTGAAAAAGAAACCGGCGGAAGCGCCGCCGGCCACAAAGGACTGTCCGTTTTGCTGTTCCGCGATTCCCGTCAAGGCGGTGCGGTGCCCGAATTGCACTTCCAGCCTCGAGTAAGGCAGACTGATGATAAAGACCCATCTGCTGCGAATGATATTGGGTCCAAAATGATGGTTCAATAATGAAAGGGTACTGCAGCAAGCAGTACCCTTTCATAGTTCAGTCGGCGTATACGAAGGTGACGGTCTTTTTCAGGTCGGGATGCAGGCTGTTGAAGACCGGGCACTCTTTGGCGGACAATTCGAGGATTTTTTTGTGTTTGGCGCTGTAGTTGTTCGGCGGAAAGGTGAACTGGGTGATCAACTCGACAATCCGGCGGGGATCGGTTCCCATCACTTTCGTGGTTTCCACTTTTGCGCCGTCGATGCTGAAACCATGAGTTTTGGCGGCGATGCCCATGATGGTGAACACGCAGGCGCCGTAGGCGGTGGCGACCAGATCGGTCGGCGAGAAGGCTTCGCCCTTTCCCTGGTTGTCGGTGGGGGCATCGGTGATCAGCTTGCTGCCGGACTGCAGATGGACGGATTCGGTGCGCAGGTCGCCGAGATAGGTGGTGTGGACCGTAGCCAAAATAAGAACACTCCTCTTTTTTGATGTATGGCGGGGATTTTCACAGTGAAATTAAATTTCTACGCCGGCGTGCGATCTTCCTGCCGTTAACATTGACGAGCCGGGGCGCGGCTTGTTATAATGACGGCAGCAAAATAACGGATATTGGGTTGGGGTGCCCCGTGATGAACGGGGAGAATAGGGAAGACCGAGCATGCTTGACATGCGTAGGCGCGGACCCGCCACTGTACCGGGGAGACTTTGCAAAGCCACTCGCAAGGGGAAGGCGCAAACCGTCGAGGAACCGGGAGCCAGGAGACCTGCCGCAACCACAGTGAATCCTTCAATGGAAAAGAAGGCTTTTTTGGAGTTAAATCCAGCGAAGTCTTCTTGTTTTTTTGCGAATACTATGGAGGAGCGGGAGGCTGACATGGGAAAATTACTGGAAGAAACGTTGCGAAAAATCGTGCCGCCGGATCAAGAAATCGGCCGGGCGATTCAGCGGGCGATGGACGGATTCGCGCCGCCGCCCCGCACTTTTGGCCGCCTGGGCGAGATGCTCCGGCGCTATGCGGCGATATTGGGGACCCCCGTTCCTGTCGAGCCGAAACCATGCATGGTTGTTACCTGCGCGGATCACGGCGTGTCCCGCAACGGCGTCAGCGCCTATCCCATCGACACGACCCGCCAGATGACGCTGAACTATGTGGTGGCAAAAGGGGCCAGCGCCAACGCTTTCGCCAATTATTCCGGCTCGGACATGGCGGTGGTCGATGTCGGGGTGGCGGGAGATCTAGCGAATGCGCCGAATCTCTGGCATCGAAAAATCGCCGAGGGAACCCGGGATTTCACGCAGGGGCCGGCGATGACCCGCCAGCAGGCGATCCAGGCGCTGGAAACGGGAATCGAGGTCGTCAATGACCGGGTCCGGCAGGGATACAATTGTTTCAGCCTGGGGGAGATGGGGATTGGCAATACGACGGCCAGCGCGGTCATCGTCGCGGCGTTCACCGGTTTGTCCCCGGCGGAAGTCACTGGGCGGGGAACCGGCATTTCCGATGCGAAGCTGCAGGCGAAAACGGCAATCGTCCGGCAGGCATTGGAACGCAACCAACCGGATCAGACCGATGGGATCGATGTGTTGTCGAAGGTCGGCGGCTTTGAGATCGGCGCCCTGTCCGGCGTGGTTCTGGGTGCGGCAGCGGCGCGGCGGGCGGTGGTGGTCGACGGCCTGAACACGACGGCGGCGGCGATGATCGCCGATGCGATCCATCCCCTGAGTCGGCGGTATCTGTTGTCTTCCCAATTGTCGGGAGAGCCGGCCCATATTTCGGCGTTGGGGTATCTGGATCTGGAACCCTGCCTTGATTTGGGCGTGCGCCTGGGCGAGGCGATCGGCGCTTCCGTGGTCATCGAGCTGTTGAAAATGTCCGTACAGTTGTATCAGTTGCAAACTTCGGCGGATCGCCAGGGAGGGACGAACCATGCTGGCTGAAATCATCACCGCTATCCAACCGTTGGACGAATCGGCCATGGAAAAGTGCCGGATGCGGCTCGACAATCTGACCAAACCGCTGGGCAGCCTCGGTTCGTTTGAAGAATTGGCGCTGAAAATGGCGGGCATCACCGGCCAGCCCAGACTGCGGGAGCTTCATCCCCGGCTGGTCGTGATCGACGGCGGCCGCCGGACGCCTGGCGTTCTGGAAGTGTTCGCCCGACATGTCGGCGCGGAAATCGTGGCAATGGACGAGACCGCAACCGCCGAAGTAAACGCGGCAACCTTGATGGAAGCCCTGAACCGGGGTCTTCTTGTCGGGGCGGAGGCGGCCAAGGCCCGGGTCGTCGGCCTCGGAATGTCGGGCGAGCTGTCGCCGACCGCGGTTGCGGCTGTGTCGGCATGGTTCCGTGACGGCGAAGGGGAATGGCTGGGGGTTCTGCAACAGGCCGGCAGTCTGGAACTGGCGGCGATGACCGGCATCATCCTTGGCGCGGCGGCCGGCGGCGCCGTCGTAGTCCTGGATGGTCTGGCGACGGGTCTGGCGGCATTGATCGCGGTACGACTGGCGCCGCTGGCGAAAGAGTACTTGATGGCTTCCCACTTTGCGGCGGAGCCTGCCCATGCCGAAGTGCTTCGGCTGCTGGATTTGTCGGCGTGTCTCTATTTGGGCCTGAATTTTGGCGAAGGCGTGGGAGCGGCGCTGGGGATCTCGCTGCTTCAGGCGTCCCTGCACATGCTGAATGACATGAAGACGTTCGGCGAGGCGCAGGTGCATGTCGCGGAAGACGGCCCCGGCTCTCTGGTGCAAAATCCCGCGGTTCGCGACTAAGCCAGGATTTTTTGGCAGACGATGATATCCAGCCACTGGTCGAATTTTCGGCCGACCTCCCGGAGATGGGCGCATTGCTGAAAACCGTTGCGGCGGAAAAGAGCCAGGCTGGCTTCGTTCTGGCCGCAGATCGTCGCCAGCAGCACATGAAAGCCATGCCGGCGGGCATGATCCTCCAGATGCCGGATCGCCAGGGCGCCCAGGCCTTTGTGTTCATAACCGGGTTTCAGATAAACGCTCGCTTCCCCGGTGAAATCATAGGCCTGCCGCGGTTTGTGCCGGGCGATGAATGCATAACCGCAGACGGTCTCGCCGTCCAGAATCACGAAGGTCTGGTGGCGGGAATCCGGGAAAAAGACCAGTTCCCGCATTTCTTCGATTGTCAGCGCTTTGGCGTGAAATGTGGCGGTGCTGTTTAGGATATAGTGGTTGTAAATCCGCCGGACCGCCTCAAGGTGGACTTCTTGCATGGGTTCCAGTCGGTAAGGGTTCATCTTCGTGCCTCCTTGGGATGGTTTTTTCTTTATTTTCCTCCTTTGCCCGGGGAAAATCCAGCCTGAAAAATTTATGCCCGGGACAGGAGTCGCAGTTGCGGATGGCGAAAATAGTCAATCAGAAACCACGGGCGGCAGTAACTGTACCGGGAGGAGTGGCGGTGTTCATCCGCTTGCCCCAATGGCTCATCCGAAAGTTTCACAATTTTACCCTGCGTCAGAAACTAAGTCTGGCGTTTCTTGTCATGACCCTGGCGCCACTATTCCTGGCGACGTCCCTGGCCGAACGCCGAGCGGAACAGTCGTTGCGCGAGTCCGTCTTCGAGCGGAACAAAAACCTGGCGGTTGATGCCGCGCATGACCTGGATGAATTGTTTCTGGATAAAATCCGGTTGCT
>CAZRQI010000092.1:0-613 GCA_964602025.1 uncultured Veillonellaceae bacterium | reverse complement strand
GGCAGCCAGTCCGGAAGTCCGATCTATGGATTCGGTCAGCCTGACTCCTCTATTGGAGAGGGTTGCCGGCCAGTATCCCGAATTTCAGGTTGTGACGGCGGCCGACATGACAGGCCGGCAGATTGCCCGCTCGGATGGCGCTTTGCCAGACGGGATGATTTACTACGATGACCGGGATTATTTCCAGCAGGCCAGACGAACGGGCGCGACGGCGATCTCCGATGTCATTACCTCCAAAAGCGCCGGAATGCTGGGAGTCGTCATTGCCGAACCGGTACGCGGTAACAACGGCGAAATAGTCGGCCTGTTGATTTTCAATCTGGGGCTGGACAACCTGAAGTGGTATCTCGGCCACGTGGAGCTGGGCGAACAGGGGTACGTCTACGCCGTCAACCGGCAGGGAAACGTCATCCTCCACCCGAATCAAGCCTATATGGAAACCATGGCGGACTTTTCGGGTCGGAAACCGGCAAGTCAGGCGGCATCCGGATTTACGGGCTGGTCGGAATACAAAGCCAACGGACTGGGAATTTTGGCCGGATACAGCCATATTCCCAGCGTTTCCTGGGGATTGGTCGTCGAACAGCCGCTGCATTTCGCGATGGCGGACGTG
>CAZRQI010000091.1:1561-7238 GCA_964602025.1 uncultured Veillonellaceae bacterium | reverse complement strand
AGCGGACTTTCACCGCCTAGTTACTGCCCATGCCGGGCGAACAAGAAGAAACCGCTCGCCAATCCCCGGCCGGGAATGACGAGCGGTTTTGTTTTTCGGAGGTCTGGCGTTTACTTCAGGTACTCCGCCACTTTTTTGCCGGTTACCGGCGCCAGGGCGATGCCATCGCCTTCATGGCCGGCCGCCATGACCAGTCCCGGCAGCTCCGCCACCGGCCCGAGAAATGGCAGTCCGGTCGGCGTATAGGGGCGCAGGCCGGAAAAAGTCCGGATGACATTGACATTGGCCAGCGCCGGCAGGATCCGGCGGGCATGCCGGGCCACCGCCTCGATGCCAGCCAGGGTGGTTCGCCGGTCGAAGCCGGCGAATTCGCGGGTGCTGCCGACCAGCAGGCCGCCATGGGCGGTCTGCTCCACCGCCAGCCCGACGCCCAGCCGATGCTGGCGTTCGTTCGGATCAAGCTCCTCCGGATGATGCTTGGCAATCAGATAACAGGCGCAGAGCAGGACATGCCGCAGCATCGACGGCAGCGGCTCCGTCACCAGGATCTGCCCCCGGCGCGGCTGGATGGGAATCTGAAGCCCGTGGGCGGCGACCAGTTCCGGCGCCCAGACGCCGGCGGCATTGACGACAACGTCGGCCCGCAGCGCCCCCTCGGCGGTTTGAACGCCGCAGACTTTTCCGTTCTCCACAAGCAGGCCCTTCGCCTCGACGCCGGTGCGAATCTGCGCCCCTAGCGGGCGAGCCGCCTGGGCAAATCCCTGCGCCACCCGGATCGGATTGACCTGGGCGTCTTCCTTGCAGTACGCGGCGCCCCACAAATCTTCCGCCAGAAGCGGTTCGCTGCGCCGCGCCTCGGCGATCGGCAACAGATCGACGGACAGACCCGCCGCCTGCTGTTTCTGAATCAAGCCCCGCAGCAGCGCCGCCTGTTTTTCCGTTTCCGCGACGACCATGCCGCCGCAGGGCATATATTCGAGATCATAGTCCAGTTCCGCCGACAAGGTCCGGTACATGGCCGCGCTTTCCAGCGCCAGGTCCAGATGCGGTCCCGGATTCTTCGACTGCAGGATGATGAAGCCGTCGCAGGCGCTGGAGGTCCCGGCCGCGATGTCGCCGCGATCCAGCAGGAGTACTTTCCGGCCGGCTTTCGCCGCATAGTAGGCGACAGAGGAACCGATGACGCCGCCGCCGACAACAATGACTTCCGCCGCGTTACTCATCGTCTTCACCTCCCGCCAGAGCAGCCAGCGAAATCGTCCGCACCGGCGGCCGACTCGTCGGCGGCAGGATATCCGCCGGCGACTGCCCCGTTTCCTCGGCGATCACCCGGCTGATGAGACGCCGGCAGGTTCGGCCCTGACACAGGCCCATGCCGGCCCGGGTCCGGGTTTTGACGGCCGCCACCGTCCGGGCGCCTTCGCGCACCGCCTGGCGCACTTCCGTTTCCGAGACTTCGCAGCAGCGGCACAGGAATACTTCGTCGGGGGCCGGAATCCGGAAACTCCGCACCTCATGCATGAACTCTTTGGGCACGGCCAGAGTCACGATCGCGGTCCCCTGGCGCTGTGCGCCGGTATCGACCTTGACCACCCGGGCCTTGGTCACGAACCGGCCGGTCCGGTCCACGCCGTCGACAATGTCGCCGACCGCCGGCAACGGCAGATACTCGTACGGCATCATCACCAGCGCTTCCGTTTCGCTTTGGGAGGCATCCACCAAAAAGATGGCCAACCCGGGACATTTGCTCAGGCAGATGCCGCAGCCGCGGCATTTTTCCAGGTCCAGCCGGGGCAGTTGGGTGATATCGGGGCCGATTTCGATCGCCCCAAACGGGCAGGCCTTTTCACAGGGATTGCAGGGAATCTGCTGCACGCATTCGATGACTGCCACCGGTCCCCGCGCCGTCCGCGCCTCGGGCGGCAATACTAATTTCTTTTCTTCGGCGCCGAGCGCGCCCGTTAATTTCACGCCTTCCATTGGATCCTCCTTACCGCATCGCCCGCTGCTTGAGAATTTCGGCCTTCGCCGTCCGCCGGCCCTCGCCGAAGGGACCGGACCGCAGAACGTCGATCCGTCGCCGCACGGCGTCCTTGTCGGCGGCGGCCTGCGCCGCAGCGAACCCCAGCGATTCCGACGCGGCTATCCCCGCCAAACGGCCTTCTTCCATCGCCGTCGACGCTTCCTCGACGCCGGTGATGTCGCCGGCCACGTACAGCGTCGGCAACGTGGTCCGCATGTTCTCGTCATGCAACGGCACATGCCCGCCCAACCGGGGCGAGAATACAAATTCGCAGCCGGCCATCCAGGCCAGCTCCGTCAGCGGCGACAAGCCCACCGCCAGTCCCACGGTGTCGGCGGCCAAAGTCCGCTGCGAGCCCGGGATCGTTTTGAAATCCGGCCCCACCGACGCCAGCTCGACTCCCTCGACTTTGCCATCGCCAAACGCCCGGCTGATGGTAGTCCCCACCAGGATTGGCACGCCGGCGCGCCGGATTTTGGCGGCATGCACGCCATAGCCGCCGATGGACGGCATGGCCTCGACGAGGGCCAGCACTTCGGCGCCCGCCTGCATCAACTGATAACTGACAATGAGTCCGACATTGCCGGACCCCAGCATGACAAACCGTTTTCCGGGCAAGACCCGGTGCACGTTGATCATCGTCTGGATCGCTCCGGCGCCCATGACCCCCGGCAGGGTCGAACCGGGAAAGGCGACGGCGTTTTCCGTGGCCCCGGTCGCCAGAATGATCCGGCCGGCTTCAACCGTGACCTGGATGCCGTCTTTCAGGATCGCCACCTTGTTCTCGAACAGGCCGTGCACGACGGCGTCCAGCCAGACCGTCACCCCGGCCGCCGCCGCGTCGGCCAGCAGTTGGCGGCCAATCTCGAAGCCCCGGACGCCCGCCCGGTGCTCGTGCGAGCCGAAGAATTTATGAATCTGCTTGAACAGTTGCCCGCCGGGTTTGCCATTTTCATCGATGACCAAAGTCCGGGCGCCCCGGCGCGCGGTTTCAATGGCGGCGGCCAGGCCGGCCGGCCCGGCGCCGACGATCACGACGTCAAAAGTGTTGGATTCCGCCATCATTCTTCCCTCCCCTCGTTCAGGTTGGAAGTGATGACCATGCCGGCTCGCACGGGCGTCACGCAGGTGCGGACATTCGGCACGCCGTCCACCGTCATGATGCAGTCCGTGCAACGGCCGATTCCGCAAAAAATCCCGCGCGGCTCATGCAGCCGCGGCGTCCGCCGGAATACACGCAGGCCTTGCGCCAACAGCGCCGCCGCGATCGGCTCTCCTTCCACCGCCTGGATTTCCATTCCGTCGACGGAAATAGAAACAAGCCTGCCGACCTCCCGGTCGCCAAGCACCGGATGTTTTTCCACTCTCATCTTTGCTTATTCCCCCAAGTAGGCGCAACGCACCTCGTCATTATCGATCAGTTCCGCCGCATCGCCGGACAATACGACGGCCCCTGTCTCCAAAACATAGCCGCGATCCGCGATGGACAATGCCATGTGGGCGTTCTGTTCCACCAGCAGGATCGTCGTACCCTGTTCGTTGATATCCAGAATGGTTTCAAAAATTTGATGCACCAGCACCGGCGCCAGCCCCATCGACGGCTCGTCCAGCAGCAGCAGCTTCGGCCGGCTCATCATGCCCCGCCCGGTCGCCAGCATCTGCTGTTCGCCGCCGGAAAGCGTCCCGGCGTTCTGTTTGCGGCGCTCGGCCAGCCGCGGAAACATCTCGTAGATGCGCTGGATGTCCTGGGAAACTTCGCCGTCTTTGCGCGCATACGCGCCAAGCAGCAGATTGTCTTCCACCGACAGGCGCGGAAACACCCGGCGACCTTCCGGCACCAGGGCGATCCCCTGCCGGACAATCGCCGCCGGTGACATGTGGCTGATGTTCTGGCCTTCGAAGGAAATTTCGCCGGTCTTGCTGCGCAGCAGGCCGACCAGCGTTTTCAGGATGGTCGACTTTCCCGCGCCGTTGGCACCGATAATCGACACGATTTCGCCGGCGTTCACTTCCAGGCTGACGTTCCGGACCGCGTGGATCGCGCCGTAGTATACATTAATGTCTTTTACGTCTAACAAAGCGCTGCACCTCGCTTCCGATATAAGCCTCCACCACGGTGGGGTCGTTGCGGACGTCCGCTGGCAAGCCTTCGGCGAGTTTCACGCCATGATCGAAAACCGTCACCTGTTCGGCAATATTCATGACCAGCCGCATCTGATGCTCGATCAACAGGATGGTGATGCCGCGGTCCTTCAGCCGCAGAATCAGCGACAGCAATTCATCGCACTCTTTCGGATTCATGCCGGCCGCCGGCTCGTCCAGCAGCAGCAGGCGCGGGTCGCTGGCCAGCGCCCGGGCGATTTCCAGACGCCGCTGCGCGCCGTACGGCAAATTTTTCGCCATATGGTCGCCCACTTTGGTCAACCCGACAAAGTCCAGCAACTCCGCCGCTTTGGCTTCGTTGTCCTGCTTTTCCCGGCGCTGGCGGGGCGAATTGAACAACCCGTCCCACAATCCGGAGGATGTCCGGCTGTAACGGCCCAGCACAATGTTGTCGCGGGCGGTGAGGTTGGGAAACAGCCGGATGTTCTGGAACGTCCGCGCCATGCCCAGGGAGGTCATTTCATGCGCTTTCCTTGCGGTGACATCCTGGTCGTTGAACAGGATTTTCCCACCGGAGGCCGGCAAAATCCCGCTGATCACATTAAAGAACGTGGTTTTCCCGGAACCGTTGGGGCCGATGATGGCGGCGATTTTTCCGGCATCCAGCGAAAAATCGATCTCGTTGACCGCAATCAGGCCGCCAAACGTTTTTTTAAGTTTCTCTGTTCGTAGCAGCAACGTCCGTCCTCCTTATCGGCGGAACACGGTGTCGGCGCCGAGGATTCCCTGCGGCCGAACCCGCATCATCAAGATCAGAACCAGACCAAACAACACCAGCCAGGGGTCAAACGGCAAGCCGATCATATCTTTCAGCATCCGCAAGATTTCCGGCAGGATCGTCAACAAAAACGCTCCCAGGAAGCAGCCGTAGATGCTGCGGGCGCCGCCAACGATGACCATCGTGAACATCGTGATCGATTCGGCGGAACTCAGCATGTCCGGGCTGACGAACGACAGATAATGGGCGAGCAGGCTGCCGGCCAGCCCGGCGAAAAACGCCGACAGGACAAAGGCCAGCAGTTTATAGTAGGAAACGTTGATTCCCATCGCCGACGCGGCGATCTCGTCTTCCCGGATCGCGGCGAACGCCTGGCCAACGCGGGAGTTAGCGATACGCTGCGAAAAGAACGCCAGGAACAGCGCCATCGCCAGAGCCAGCACGATAAAGGGTTCCTTGCCGGTTGCGCCGATATCGTTGAAACTGACGCCGAGGGAGGGGGAGATCAGTCCGGGCAGGCCCGCCGGACCGCCGGTGATGTCCAGGTTCAGCGCCACATATTTGAACACTTCGCCGCAACCATAGGTCACGACCACCAGAAACGGACCGCGCACCCGCAGCGCCGGCGCGCCGAGCGGCACCCCGACCAGGGCGGCCACGATCCCCGCCGCCAGGAAGGCCGGCCAGAACGACCAATGCAGCTCCTGGGTCAAAAGCGCCGAGGTATAGGCGCCGAGGCCGAAAAAGGCGGCATGGCCGAGGGAGGTCTGGCC
>CAZRQI010000091.1:0-1551 GCA_964602025.1 uncultured Veillonellaceae bacterium | reverse complement strand
TGTGGCCGCCGTCCTCAAGTACCACTCCATGGCCGACTCCCCTGAACGCAAGGCCACCGTGAACGGCACCCTCAACGGCTTCATGGCCAAGCGCGCCGAATTCATCGGCAAGGCCGCCCACGCGGGCGCCCAGCCCGAAAAAGGCGGCATGTCCGAGGGATGTCTGGCCGATATAGCCGGCCACGAAGTTCAGGCTGAGCGCCGCGATGCTGTAAATCAGGCAAATCAGCAGAATATGCTTGAAATACGGGGGGAAGAGATACTCCGGCCGTTCCACGACCGAATCGATGAAACTGACGCCGAGAACGACGGCCGAAAACAGGACGGCGCCACGCCAGCCTGACAGCCATTGCTTCCAAGACATGCGCTTGCCCTCCTTACACTTTCTCTTCGAATTTGAAGCCCATCAGCCCGGTCGGCTTGATGACGAGCGTCAGGATCATCGCCACAAAAGCGATTGCGTCGCGATAGCCCGAGGACACATAGGCAGAAGATACGTTTTCCGCCACGCCGAGCAGAATGCCGGCGATCATGGCCCCGGAAATGCTGCCGACCCCGCCCAGCACCGCGACGGCCCAGCCCTTCAGCCCGGCCATCGAGCCCATCATCGGATCGATCGCATACAGGACGCCGACCAGCACGCCGGCCGCGCCGCCCAACATGCCGCTGACGCCGAAGGTCAGCATGACCAGGCGTTCCACTTCCACGCCCATGAGCCCCACCATTTCAAAGTCCTGGGATGCCGCCAGCATGGCTTTCCCCATCATGGTCCGGGTGATGAACCATTGCAGCAGCGCCATGATGATGAGCGTCACGGCGAAAATGAACAATTGCAGGCTGTTTATGGTCAGTGTGCTTTCCCCAAAGGGAATCTGCATCACCTTGAAGTCAAAAGTCGGTGGATACGCCCGGGCATGCGGCTCCCAGACCAACGCCGCCAGATACCGCAGGAAGGTGGAGGCCCCCAGCGCGGTAATGAACGAGGCCAGTTTGGGACTCGTCCGCAGCGGCCGGTACGCCAGCCGGTCGATCATCAGGGCCACGAAACCGCTGACCAGCATCGCGATGATCAGCGCCGCGATCAGATTCACCTTGTAAACGGACACCAAAAAAAAGCCCACAAAAGCGCCAATCATAAAGACTTCGCCATGCGTCCAGTTGATCAGGCCGACAATGCCAAACACCACTGTCCAGCCGATCGCAATCAGGGAATAGATTCCTCCCAGCGCCATCCCGTTGATAATTTGCTGAATGAGGACCAAGTCGACACCTCCGCTGAGAAAATGCGCGGGAAACGGATGTTCCGCCCCCGCGCCTTCTTGTTGAATTCGTTTTCCGGTCGATTATTGGGCGACGACGAATTTGCCGTCTTTCACGGTTACGAACAGATACGGGCGGACCCAGTCGCCTTTGGCGTCAAATGTGACCGTGCCGGTGATTCCCTTGTAGGAGCTGCCGGCCATCGCCTCGCGGAGGCTTTCGCGGGTGACGGTTCCTTTGGCGGCGGCTTTTTCCATGGCATCCTTCAGGACGTAGCCCTGGTCATAGGCC
>CAZRQI010000090.1:0-7238 GCA_964602025.1 uncultured Veillonellaceae bacterium | reverse complement strand
ATTTTGGAAAAATATAAGGCGAAAAAAGTCTTCCTCGGCACCACTGCCCTGGATCTGGAAAGCGGTTTGTCCGTATTGAACTCCGATGAAGCCGAGGTCAAAAAAGCGATGATTGCCGCGGCCCAGGAAGTCATCTGCCTAGTCGATTACAGCAAGTTCCACCACGTAGCTTTCGCCCCGTTTTGCCCACTGCACAAGATTCATACCATCATCACGGATGACCGTATCCTGGCCTCCGAGCAAGAATCCTTGCAAAGTCGGGGTGTGCGGGTTCACGTCGTGTAAGCCCATCCCTTTGTCCACCTATTATGAAGCGAAAGGAAGAATGCGAAATGGAGATTCGTTATGCCCATCACCCTGAAGATTTCAAGACCTATACCACCGCGAAAATGCGGCAAGAATTTCTGGTTCCCGAAGTCATGACCCCCGGCAAGATCAATCTGGTGTACAGTCATGTCGACCGCATCATCGCCGGCGGCGCGGTTCCCATCGAGCCCCTGGCCCTGGAAGCCGGCAAGGAGATGGGCGTCGAATTCTTTCTGGAACGACGGGAACTCGGAATTATCAACGTCGGCTCGCAGGGAACCGTAACCCTAGACGGCGAGGCCTATGTCCTCGATAAGACCGACGGACTCTATGTCGGCCTCGGCGTGAAAGAAATCGTGTTTTCCAGCACCGATCCGAAAAACCCGGCCCGGTTCTATCTCAACAGCACTCCGGCTCACAAAGCCTATCCCATCACAAAAATTCTGCGCAAAGACATCCAGCCGCGTGAACTGGGTTCCCTGGCCCAGTCCAACGAGCGCAAGATCTATCAATATATCGTTCCGCAACGGGTGCAGAGCTGTCAGCTCGTCATGGGAATGACCGCCCTCGCCACCGGCAGCATGTGGAACACCATGCCGACCCACACCCACGAGCGCCGGATGGAAGTCTACTTCTATTTCGACATGCCCGAAGACAGCGTCGTTTTCCACATGATGGGCCAGCCAACCGAAACCCGCCACATTGTGCTCCGCAACGAACAGGCCGTAATTTCGCCCAGCTGGTCAATCCATTCCGGAGTCGGCACCGTCAACTACACTTTTATTTGGGGCATGGCCGGCGAGAATCAGACGTTCGACGACATGGACCACGTTCCCATGAGCGCACTAAAATAGTTTCGCGAAAGGAGTTTTGCATCATGATCCTCGATAAATTTAACCTTGCCGGCAAAGTAGCGATTGTCACCGGCGCCAGCCGCGGCTTGGGCGCGGGCATGGCCATCGGTCTCGCCGAAGCTGGCGCCGATCTTGTCGTGGTCGCCAGCAGCGCCCGTCTGCAGGAAACCGTCGATAAAATCAAGACACTGGGCCGCCGTTGCCTCGGCATCCAGGCCGATCTGGCCGACACCAAGATCATCCCGCAGATTGTCGATGCCACGCTGAAAGAATACGGCCGGATCGATATTCTCATCAATTGCGCCGGCATCATCCGCCGGGCGCCGGCCATCGAATTCTCGGAAAAAGATTGGGACGACGTCATCCAGATCAATCAAAAAGCGACATTCTTCCTGTGTCAGGCAGCCGCGCGGGAAATGGTCAAGCAAAAGAAAGGCAAGATCATCAACATCGCCTCCCTCCTCTCCTTCCAGGGCGGAATCATCGTTCCTTCGTACACCGCTTCTAAATCGGCTGTTGCCGGTCTCACCAAGGCGCTGGCCAACGAATGGGCCCCTCTGGGCATCAACGTCAACGCGATTGCCCCAGGCTACATGGCGACAGAAATGACGGAAGCCCTGCAGAAAAGCGCGGATCGGGCGCCGGCCATTCTGGCCCGTATCCCGGCCGGTCGTTGGGGAACGCCGGAAGACATGAAGGGCCTTGCAGTATTCCTGGCCTCCGATGCCGCCGAATACCTGCAGGGACAGGTTATCGCCGTCGACGGCGGCTGGCTGGGCCGCTAAGAGTTCGTCATTGTCCGCTATTGCATGAGAAAGGGCTGGCTCACTTTCGGTTTCAAAAACCGGAATGAGACAGCCCTTTCCTGATCAGGAGGATAGTTCGGAGATTTTCTATTTTTCCTGTGGCGGCGTGAAGAACAATTTGTCCCGCGCGACCGCGTACTTCATGATCTCGATGCCTTCCAAATCCTTGTCGGCGTCCTTGGCGCCGGCTACGGCGACATTCCAGTACATCGACCCCGGAATGATCATGTCATTGATAAAGTACCAGAGCAACAGCTCGCCAAACGCATAAACCTGGCCGGCCCGCCGGGCCACCGTGACCGGGGCGCCGATTGGCATTTCCAACTTCATCGGTCTGAAATGGGTCATTTTCGACAATCAGCCGGTTCCGGACAAAGTCATCCACGAAATCCTGCGGTTTATCCACAGCGGCGCGTTTGCCGCCCCTCAGCCCGCCGACAACCAATAACGCCGGGATATAATTTAAACGGAGACCGGGAATATCACCGGTCTCCGTTTTTTCGCCTTCCCCCCGCGCGCGACTATTCCCGGGCGATTGGCTGGACGCCGAACCTCGGTTGGCCCGCCTCAGCTTTCGCACAGGTGTGTTGCCGCCACTGTTCATCATCCTGCGCCGGATAATCCATCCGAAAATGATGTCCGCGCGACTCCGTCCGAAGCAAAGCGCTGCCGGCGATCACTGCCGCCGTCTCGCACATCGTTTCCAACTGCAGGAGATCGATCAGCGCCTGGGGATAGATGTTACAGGCCGGGACTTGCATTCCGGCCAGTTCTTTTTGTATTTCTCCCGCTTCTTCCTGCAAACGCAACAGACCCACTCGATCCCGACTGACCCCGGCATATTGCTGCACCGCCGCCCGCAGCCGACTTCGCAGGGCCCCGAACCTGAGACTGAATTCCCGGGATTCGTCCGCCCCCGGCGCTTGAATCCGCCGGGCAATTCGGGCCGCTTCCTGCTCGACCGACGCTGGATCCGGCTCGCCCGATCCGGCGGCGGCGTCCCATGCCTGCGCGGCCTGCCCGGCCCGGGTGCCGAACACCTGGGTCGCGGTGAGGCCGCTGCCGGCGAGACGATTGGCGCCGTCAAAATTTCCCGCGCACTCCGGCGTGGCAAACAAGCCGGCGACGCTGGTGCGGCATTGGTCGTCGATGTGAACGCCGCCCAACAGATAATGCGCTCCCGGCGCCACTTCGATTTTTGCCGTCGCCGGGTCCACCCCATGTTGCTTCAAGTAGTTGTATTGCGCAAGGTCCAGTTTTTTGCGGACGACCTCGCCGCCTTTCGGCGAATCGCCGACATACCAGAACATTCCGCCATGTTCGCCGCCCCGTCCCTCCCGGATCGCCCGATCCAATTCACGCATGGCCTGGTCGCGGACCGGCAGCGGTTTCGTCAACACCGGGCGGCCGTCCCGGTCATAAACATTGCCGTCCAGAATCGATTCCGCCAAAAATTCGTAATGCACGAACGCCCCTTTTAAGGAAGGCGGCCACACGATCACCGACGGATAGAACAGGACCATTTCCATATCGACCAAGGTCGCTCCAGCCCGAAAGGCGGCCATCAACCCTTCGCCGGTCGCGTCGGTCGGACAGTCATTGACTTCCCACAACCACTGGCAGCCGCCGGTCGCCAGCACAACCGCCCGCGCCCGGATCATCGTCACTTCCCCGGTGTGGAGCCGAATCCCCATCGCCCCGGCCACCGACCGACTCCCCGCGGACGCCCCGTTAACCAGGCCCGTCACAAAAAAATCATCGAGAATCCGGATATTGTCCCGCGCCTTGCAGGCCTTGGCCAATGCCGCCGCCATGCCGATTCCGCCGCCTTTGACGAACAAATTGCGGGGGTGGGACTGTCCCGGGAACTTGCCCAGAGAATACTCCCCGTCGTCTCGCCGGACAAACTTTGCGCCAAACCGCTCCAGATCGGTTACCGCCCGGCATGCTCCCTCGGCCAGCAGCCGGGCCAGGTTCGGATCACCCAGCTCATACCCGCAACGCAGGGTATCCTGAAAATATTGTTCCGCGCTGTCGTCGGGATGAAACGGCGCCTGCATCCCCCCAGCCGCCGCCAAAGTAATTCCCGACCTTGCCACCGGCCCTTTATTGACCAGCAGCACATCCGCTCCGGCTTCCGCGGCCGCCAACGCGGCCCGCAGGCCGGCAGCGCCGCCGCCGATCACCAACACTCCGGTTGCCAAAGTTTGCTTCACCATGTTCATCCCTCCCGGGGTTGCGAAAAATCTACGGTCACGTCACGAATCAGCCGATATTTCGAATGAGGCTCGACAGTCACGGTTTCGCCCGGCCGGACCAGCGTCACGCAGCCCAATACGTCTTGGCCGTTCACACGAACCAGACAAGAGCCGCATTGGCCTTTGAAACAGGTCGATGTGCGGCAAGCAAATGTCGCATCCATCTCGTGGATTTTTGCCAAAAGCGCCATTACCGACAAAGGCTCCGTCGATTCCACCTCATACGACTGAAAATAGCTTTCTTGTTGCCGATCCGGATCATAACGAAATGCCTGAATTGAAATCGTCGATGCCGCGTCGCTCACACAAGTTCCTCCCTTGCAGCAGTCCTTTTTATTATTATATCGTTTTTTTCCAATACAGGCATTCAAAGAACGCGCGAATCCCATCGAATTACTTCGGCTGGGATTCGCGCGTTCTTAGTTCATCATCTTAAAGACAGATACTTTCTTGAATCGCAGATCGGGCTTATTAATGGCCGTTTCGGGCAAGCAATCTTTTCCAGCAATGCGGACACATTGCGTCATGAACGAACATGTGCTGTGTCGCACAAGTGCACTCTGTATCCAGTGCTGCTGCCGATGCAAATTTAATTTTTTCAGCTGTCCAGTGAGGAAGGTGCGCAACGGCTAAAAATTCAGGCTTTCTTTCCATGACCGGGTTCATACAAGCACATCCTTTTTCTCCAACATAAACCGAACCTTTTCTCTAACTCCATTCTCACCAATCGAGTGTATCGTTGTGTCCTTCAGCCGGTTTGTCTTAAAGCTTATTGTTGTATTCCTCGATAACAGCATCCATCAACAATTCATATTCGACGACCGGCTGCTTTACCATGGGCGACATACTAAACTTATTCGTTAGTGATGCCAGAGTCAGGAACGCGTTGATCATTTCGTCAGAAACATTCATGGTTATGTTTTTTTCCGGTGCCGATAATGTGGCGTTCATTTTCCGTTCCTCCTTTTTCTACTTATTCATCAGGTTCCTGTTACTGATCTAGTTATGCATAAGTTGTGCCAACTAAAACGATTTGCCCACTATTTTCGCTTCAACGATCAAGCATAACCCTACCAAGCGCCAATTGACGGAATTCATTACTCTATTTAAATAATATTAACGCTTGCGAACAATAAGAATACAAAATCCAACATGGGCGACGTTGCGTACGCAGGTACGCAACGTCGCCCATGTTGGATCCCCAAAAACACGCTCTCGTTGTATGAGCATTAGCCTTGGAGTTTTATCCAGGACAATCGGTTTCGTTCGCTTTACAATTTATATTTGCGCTTTTTTCGAACGAGTGTCGACAAATCAATTCCCAAATGTTGCGAAACATTTCGCAACGCGCCAAATTCGGTAATCGCTTTTCGGATCACTTCCCGCTCGACTGTCGTTATGATTTCGTCCAGATTAAATGAATTAAAATAGTCAGGCGTATCAATATACAAAGGCTTTTTCACGGCTTGGACAATGTAGTGGGGAATGTTTTTTTCATCGATTATGTCCCCTTCCGTCATGATCATCAGATGTTCAATCATGTTATTCAATTCGCGCACATTGCCCGGCCAATCATAGCCTGACAAAATTTCCACGGCAGTAGCCGATAATTTACGATTCAGATTGAACTTAAAATTTTTCTTCTCCAAAAAATAAAACATCAATGGCAGCAAATCCGCTTTGCGTTCCCTGAGGGGCGGAATTCGAAAGGGAATTACATTCAGTCGGTAATAGAGATCTTGCCGAAACCGGCCGACTGCCATCAGTTTTTCCAGATTACTGTTGCTTGCCGCAATAATTCTGGTATTTAACTTTATTTTCTTGGTACCGCCGATGCGAATTATCGTCCCCGTCTGAAGAACTTGCAGCATTTTCACTTGCAGCGACAGTGGCATTTCACCGATTTCGTCCAGAAACAAGGTTCCGTTATCCGCCAACTCCCACAGGCCCATTTTCCCTTTGCTGGAAGCCCCGGTAAAGGCGCCGGCTTCATAGCCGAACAGTTCGGACTCTAGAAGCGTTTCCGGAATTGCACTGCAATTGATCTGGACGAACGGACGATTTTCGGATGCATCACTACAATCATGGATGTAACGCGCCAGCATGTCCTTGCCAACGCCCGATTCCCCCTGGATCAGAACCGGGGAGGAAAAGCTTGCCACCCGGGACGCAGTTTTCACAATGTTTTCCATCTCTTTACTGACAGCCAGAAACTTGTTATCGTCCCTGGCCGCCCGCTCGGCCTGCCGCAGACGTCGGGAGTATTCTCCCACTTGTTCCTTGAGCTGATTCAATTGGGTGATGTCCCGGACATTCGAAAGCACCCACACCAATTCCTGGCCATCGAAAATCGGCGTCCCGGTAACCAACGCGGAAACTCCATGAAAGTAATTAATGACTTTGGTCAGCGGTTTTTTTTGCGCAATCACGTCCGGCGTAACAGCATCGGGAATGATTCGATCATTCACCAAATCAGAAATTTGCCTGTTGAGGATATTCTCGCGGTTCAGCCCTGAAATTCGCTGATACGAATCGTTGCAGTACACTACCATTCCTGTAGAATCCGTCAAAAACATCCCATCATACGAGGCGTTTACCAATTTCCATAACAACTTGTTTTCTCTAAAAATGTTCCCCTTTTCATCACTCATACTCTCTATCCCTCGCTCCCTATACTCCAGCTTTTTCTTTTGTCACTCCTTCCTCCTCTGATTGACATAACCGCAAATCTGATGAGTTCCAGGAATTTCATTGCACCTTGGCGCGAATCTTGCATAAACATGGAGTCGGAGATCATCTCTCGCTCCCTTCGCGGGCCTGTCGCCGGACAGTGTATGGCAAGGCGGAATGGCGCTTTCTCCCCCTGCGGCAACTCTGCCGCCGGGCTTGGCGCTTGGCTCGGCCAGACCGCGAATGGTTCTGTTTTCGGACAACCCGCATCATAGCCGATACTTTTCTCCATAAACGACATGGGCGATTTTGCGTATTTTACTTGCAAAATCGCCCATGTCGTT
>CAZRQI010000089.1:0-7269 GCA_964602025.1 uncultured Veillonellaceae bacterium | reverse complement strand
GGGCAAGTTTTTCCAAAAACCAGACGTCCTGAAGCAACATGGGACCCCGGGGGCCTGCCGTCACAGCGTTCTGATTGTCGGGAACGGGAGCGCCGGCGACGGTGGTCAGCTTTTCCTTTTCCTTGTCCGCCATTTCTTTACCCTCCCCTATTTTGATTGCAATTGAGACCCTTCATATTTTTCCCGATACGGTTTGCCGAACCACCTCTTTCTATTTTTTCCGGACGGAAGCCATCGCTCCGGCCGCACCGTATTATTTCTCTTCGTTGCGAAAAATTCCTGCTTCGTCGGTATACGGCCGACATTATTTTTCACTTGCAAACAAGTCGGTAGCCAACCCCGGGTTCGCTGATAATATAACGCGGCCGAGCGGAATCGTCCTCCAGCTTGCGGCGCAATTGGCCGATATAGACGCGAATATAGTGGGTATCCCCGCTATCGGCGTTTCCCCAGACCAATTTGAGCAATTGCTTGTGCGTCAGCACTTTTCCGGCGCACTGCATCAATTCTTTCAACAGATCATATTCCGTAGGCGTCAATTTGATTTCGCGTTCACGGAGAGTGACCCGCCGCTGGGCCAAATCCATTCGGATGTCTCCGCAATTCATGACAGCCTCTCCCTCGGTTTGCGCGGACCGCCGCAGGGACACACGCAGGCGCACCATCAATTCGCTGACACCGAAAGGTTTGGTAATGTAGTCGTCGGCGCCGGCGTCCAGGGAATCGACCTTCTCCTGCTCCTGGTCCCGCGCGGAGAGGATGAGTATCGGCGTCACCGACCATTCCCGTATCCGCTGAACCACAGTCTTGCCATCGATATCCGGCAATCCCAAATCCAGGATAATCAGGTCCGGTTTGAAGCTTGCCGCCCGAGTCATTCCTTCCTTGCCTGTCGCCACTTCTTCCACATGATAGCCGTGCGCACTCAACGATACCCGGAGCAGTTTCCGTATCTGCGCTTCATCCTCGATGATCAAAATCCGGGCTCCTTTTTCCATCAGGGTTTCACCTACTTTCCGCGTTCGAAACATCAGGTGGGTTGGCGACTTTCGTCAGGGGAACGCTGAAACTGAAAACGGCGCCGCCTTCGCTGCGGTTCTCCGCCCAAATTCTCCCCCCGTGAGCCTCCACAATGCTTTTGCAAATCGACAGACCCAATCCCGTGCCGGGAACGCTGATCTCGTCATGTTGCACCCGGTAAAACTTGTCGAAAATCTTGGTCAGATCCGTCGCCGGAATTCCGATCCCATGATCGGCGACCGACACCGTAAGGTTCGCAGCCGCGACGGACGCCCGAATTTCGATGCTGCTGTCCGCCGGTGAGTATTTCAGGGCATTATCGATCAAGTTCAGCGTGACCTGCCCGAGCAGAACGCAATCGCCCTGCAACAGAGGAATCCCAGCCGGAATGTTGATTTCCAGGCGCCGGGTTCCAATCTGGTCGGTCAAATTGTGCAGCGCGATTCCAACGACATCTTCAATATCGCACCAATCATATTTCAGTTTCATCATGCCGCTTTCAATCCGGGCGGTATCCAACAGATTGGACAATATCAGGTTCATCCGGTTGGAACCATCGGTGATGTTTTCCAGCAATTCGTGTCGTTCCGCGGCGGAATACAGGGAGTCCGACTCCAGCAGCGTCGAGGCGGAACCCATGATCGAAGCCAACGGAGTGCGCAACTCGTGCGAAATCGAATTGAGCAAAGCGGTTCGCAGTCGGTCCGATTCCAATACCAGGGTTGCCTCACGCGCTTTGTCCGCCAACTTCACCCGCTCAATCGCAATCGCCGCCAATCCCGCCCACGCTTCCATCAACCGCTGTTGTTCGGGAGTAATCAGTTTTTCGACGACTTCGATCCCCAGCAGGCCTACCACATTTTCCCGCGTCTTCAACGGCAGATACAGATTTTTCGCGCCCGGCAGGGTTTCGGTGGATCGGCCCGCAATTCGCCGATGTTCATAGGCCCAGACCGCAACCGCCGCTTCCGCGTTGTCCGGCAACGGTTGTTTTATAAAATCTTCGCCACTCTTGCGACCATCGCCGAAAACCGGTTGGGCGTCAGCCCATACCGACAGTCCACCCTTTTCATCCGGCAGCAAGACACTGATCCGTCGATTCAACGCGTCCGCCGCCCGCCGGGCCAACTGTCGGGCAATCGTATTCAGATCGATCACCGCGGTGATTTCACGGCTGAATTCGAATAATGCCCGGGTGCTTTTTTCCCTCATTTTGGCGGTGACCGCCTCGTGTCGCAGCAATTCCGTCCGGCCGCCGATGATAAAGGCTACGAACAGAAAGGTGAGAAAGCTCCATAAGTGGCGAATATCATCAACCGAAAAGGTATAAACCGGCGGAATGAAAAGGAAGTCGAACGCCAATACGCTGCAGACACCCGTAAAATAGGCCGGCCATCGCCCCCACCAGAACGCGCTCAATACAACCGGCAATTGATACAATAGCGCAATATTGCCGGGTTCGATTTCTGCCCGGAGCACAAAGCCGACGAGAGTGATAGCCGCCAACATCAGCAGACTGTACACGTAGGGAAAGGTTTCCTCCGTGTTTTTCCCCGGCGCCGTGACAATTTTGGCTTCATTCGCCGATTCCGGCTCATGTCCGGTCTGAATGACGTAGATATTGAGATTGCCGCTGTTTCGAATCAGCCGGCTAACCACCGAACCATGAACGAATTCCCACAATCGCCCCCGCCGCGGTTTGCCGATGACAATCGCGGTAACGTTGTGCGTCTTGGCCAGTTCCAGAATTTTTTTCGTTAAGTCGTCGGCATCGGCGCTCAACGTCTTGGCGCCCAATTCTTCGGCCAGTCGCATGTTCCGGGCGATTCGGTCCCGCTCGGCGTCACTGGCTTGTTGTTTCACCACATCGATGTGTACTGCCAGGCATTCCGCTTTCATCCCCGCTGCCAGACGGCTGGCGACTCGAATCAGTTGGGCTGAAAACGGGCTGCCGCTGACACAGACCATCACTCTCCCGGAAGCGGGCCACGGTCCGTCAATCTTGTGCTCCCGCATGTAGTCACTCAGGTCTTTATCCACCCGGCTGGCCGTATACCGTAGCGACAGTTCCCGGAGAGCATTGATGTTGCCGGCGCGGAAAAATTTACGCAAAGCTTGTTCCGCTTGCCCGGGCACATACACTTTTCCTTCTTTCAGACGCTCGATCAGATCTTCCGATGGGATGTCGATCAGTTGGACCTTGTCCGCCTGCTCAAGAATAGAGTCCGGAACGGTTTCCCGGACAACGATGCCGGTAATTTGCGCTACAACGTCATTGAGACTCTCGATGTGCTGGATGTTCAGCGTTGTATAGACGTTGACGCCGGCCGCCAGCAGTTCTTCGACATCCTGAAACCGGCGGACATTCCTGGAGCCGGGAATATTGGTATGCGCGAGTTCATCGACCAGCACCAGTTCCGGCTTGCGGGCCAGAATGGCGTCGATATCCATCTCGAACAAGGTTTTCCCGCGATATTCCAGTGTTTTCGCCGGCAGCTTCGGCAGCCACCCTACGGGCTTGCGCCAATGCGGCCGCCGGCGAAATATCCGGGTCCAGTCCGCTCGCCGAGGTCGTGACCAGATCGGCGGGCACAGGTTCGTCAGCCTGCAAGCCGGTTTGCCCGCGAACGGTTTGCACCCGTTCTGCAATAGAATCGATCAATTGTTTATTCGTCGGCCCAAGGTTTAACCCTCCTGAACTGGTTCCATCATACCCATTTTGTCCCGCCGCCGAAGGCCGGCCGTGAAAATATCGCGGGCCGGAAAAATTTTGGCCAATCAAGCGGGAACCGATCACCTTTCCGTCCTTGACCACCAGTGAACCGTTGGCCTGGAACGGCAACAATATCTGCGCCAGCCCGGTGACTGTCAACGGATACAGCAGGCCGGTCAAAACCGACAGGGTTATCAGCAGTCGCATCGCTACGTTCAGCTGTTTTAGCATTGTTTTCGCCTTCCTTTTCCCCAAAAAAATCACACCAACCGCAGCCAAACCAATATCATATCGATGAGCTTGATGCCGATGAATGGCGCCGCCAAGCCGCCGAATCCGTAAATGACCAAATTCCGCCGCAAAATGACGTCGGCGCCGAGCGGCTGATACTTAACGCCACGCAGGGCCAGCGGAATCAATGCGACAATGATCAGCCCATTGAAGACAACCGCGCTCAAGATCGCGCTTTGCGGCGTCGCCAGTCGCATAATGTTGAAGACGTCGAGCGCAGGATACGTTCCCGCGAACAAAGCCGGAATGATGGCAAAATATTTAGCCACGTCATTGGCGATGCTGAAGGTGGTCAGCGATCCCCGGGTCATCAGCAATTGTTTGCCGATCTCCACCACTTCAATCAGTTTGGTCGGATTGCTGTCCAAATCCACCATATTGCCGGCTTCCTTCGCCGCCTGAGTGCCGGTATTCATTGCGACGCCGACATCAGCCTGGGCCAGGGCCGGCGCGTCATTGGTCCCATCGCCGGTCATCGCCACGAGCATCCCTTTTTCCTGATACTCGCGGATCAGCCGCAACTTGGCTTCCGGCGTCGCTTCCGCCAAAAAGTCGTCAACCCCGGCTTCCGCCGCGATCGCCGCTGCCGTAAGCGGATTGTCCCCGGTGATCATCACCGTCTTGATGCCCATCTGCCGAAGTTCCCGAAACCGTTCCTTGATGCCGCCCTTGACGATATCCTTCAGGCAAACGGCGCCCAGAACCATTGATCCTTCCGCCACGACGAGCGGAGTGCCGCCGCCTTTGGCGATGGTTTCGCATACTTCCCGGGTTTCTTTGGGAAAAACGCCGCCCTGTCCGGTTACATACTTCTGAATCGCATCCATTGCGCCTTTGCGGATCTCGCGCCCTTTCAAATTAACTCCGCTCATCCGGGTCTGGGCGCTGAAATGTACGAAATCGGCGCCGATTGCTTCCAGATCGCGTTCCCGCAAGTTATACTCTTTTTTCGCCAGTACCACGATACTGCGCCCCTCCGGAGTCTCGTCCGCCATCGAGGCCAGTTGGGCCGCATCCGCAAATTGAGCCCGGTCGATGCCCGGCGCGGGAATAAAATCGGTCGCCATTCGATTCCCCAATGTTATGGTGCCGGTCTTGTCGAGCAACAGGGCGTTGACATCCCCGGCCGCCTCCACCGCCCGCCCCGACATGGCCAGCACATTCCGTTTCAGGAGCCGGTCCATGCCGGCTATCCCGATCGAACTCAACAACCCGCCGATCGTCGTGGGAATCAGACATACCAGCAATGCGATCAATGTCGTCACCGACAAAACGGTTCCGGAATAGATGGCGAACGGCTCGATAGTGGCCACGGCGACCAGGAAAACAATGGTCAAGCCGACCAATAGGATGGTCAGCGCGATCTCGTTCGGCGTCTTCTGCCGCTTGGCCCCTTCCACGAGCGAAATCATCCGGTCGAGGAAGGTTTCGCCCGGATTCGCGGTCACCCTGACTTTCAGCCAATCCGACAAGACCCTTGTACCGCCCGTGACCGACGACCTGTCGCCGCCGGATTCACGGATGACCGGCGCCGATTCGCCGGTTACCGCGCTTTCATCGACCGAAGCGATTCCTTCGACGACTTCTCCGTCGCTGGGAATCACATCGCCCGCTTCGACCAGGATCAAATCCCCTTTGCGCAGACTGTCGGCATCGACAATCTGAATCGCATCTTTCTGGTATTTTTTCGCTTTCGTCTGGCTGCGGGTTCCCCGCAACGCTTTCGCCTGCGCCTTTCCCCTGCCTTCCGCAATGGCTTCCGCAAAATTGGCGAAGAGTACCGTAAACCAGAGCCAGAGTGTGATCTGCAGCGTGAAGAATACATCTGCCAGTTTTTGCTGCCAAATATCCCGCAGGAGTAGAATTGTCGTCATCGCGGCGCCGACACATACAATAAACATGACCGGATTGCGAACCTGAACGCGGGGATTCAGCTTGTAAACGGCATCACTGATCGCATCCCGGAAAATTTGACTGTTCATGCGAATCGTTTTCATTCCAGTTCACCCTTCTTTTAATAGGTTACGCCATGAATCATCTGCAAATGTTCGACGACTGGACCCAGCGCCAGCGCCGGCATGAACGTCAGCGCCCCGACAATCATGACAACACCGGCCAGCAGGACCGCAAACAGCCAGCCGTGGGTCGGGAAAGTTCCCGGCCCGGGCGGCGATATTTTTTTCTCCGCCAGACTGCCGGCAATGGCCAGCACGGGGAGAATGACGCCAAAACGACCGATGAGCATCGCCGCCGCCAGCATCAGGTTATAAAAGGCGGTATTGGCGTTGAGTCCGGCGAACGCGCTGCCGTTGTTGCCGGCGCTGGACGAGAACGCGTACAAGATTTCGCTGAGCCCGTGCGGACCCGGATTGGCGACGGAGCCGACTCCCAAAGCGGTCGCTGCCGCTGCCGCGCTGCCGGCCAGGATGGTCACCGCCGGGATGAGAACGGCGAGCGTGGCCATCTTCATCTCACGGGCTTCAATCTTTTTGCCGAGATATTCCGGTGTTCTGCCCACCATCAGACCGACGATGAACACCGTCAGAATGACAAACACCATCATGCCGTAAAAGCCGGCGCCAACTCCGCCGACCACCACTTCGCCCAGCATGATCTGAAGCAGTAAGGCCAAGCCTCCCAACGGCGTAAAGCTGTCATGCATGGCATTGACGGCGCCGCAGGAAGCTGCCGTGGTAATCGCGGCAAATAACGAAGAATCGGCAATCCCGAACCGGACTTCCTTTCCTTCCATGGCGACAGGATCAGCGACGCCGACGGCGGCAAGCAGCGGATTGCCATAGAGCTCGCCCGCGTACACGATTCCCAGATGCAAGAGGAACAGGAGCAACATGGCGGATAACATCGCGAATCCCTGCCGCCGGTCGCCGACCTTATGCCCAAAGGCAAATACCACCGCCGTCGGAATCAAAAAAATGCTGAGCATTTGCAGGAAATTGCTGAAACGTGTATGCCGTAACGTTCGGTGAAATATTCTGCAATACGCCCTGTTGAACCAATAGCAGGGAAAAAACAAACGAAAGCGGCAATAGCACCCGAACGGAACCACGGACCAGATCCAGCCAAAAATTGCCGATCCGATCCGTTTGTTTGCGCGTCAGACCCCGAATCAAGGCCATGGCCACGGACAGGCCGGTAGCCGCCGACAAAAAGTTTTGCACCGTCAGCGCCAGCATCTGGGTCAAATAGCTCATCGTGCTTTCCCCGGCGTACGCCTGCCAGTTCGT
>CAZRQI010000088.1:0-7312 GCA_964602025.1 uncultured Veillonellaceae bacterium | reverse complement strand
GCGGATCAGACTGGCCAGCGTCCGGGTGAACCGGGCCACAGCGACTTTGCGGATCAGCATGCCAAACACCGGCATTCGCAGGGCAAACCGGTCCCGCATCGCTTTCGGCCCGGGAAACTGCAGCGCATAGCGGATTCCGACAACTCCGGCGACCGTCACGATGAGCAGCGCCAGCCAGTGCCGAGTCAGGAATTCGCTCACGGCGATCAGCCAGCGGGTGAGCAGCGGCAGTTCGACATTCATGGATTGGAAGATGCCGATGAAGGTTGGCAAAACAAACGTCAGCACGAAGATGACGACCACTACCGCCATCCCCATGACCACCGCCGGATAGACCATCGCCGCCTTGACCTTCTCATTCAGGCGGTGCTCCTTTTCAAAATGGACCGCCAGTCGCTGCATGACGACTTCCAGTACCCCGCCGAGTTCGCCCGCCGCCACCATGCTGACCATGATGTCGGGAAACACGCCGGGGCTTTCCTGCAAGGCCTGGGCCAAAGCCGTTCCTTCCTGCACCCGCTTGTATACGCTTTGCAGAGTGTCCCGGAGGCGGGGATTCTCCGTCTGTTCCGCCAGCACGTTCAGACAGGTCAGGATCGGCAGACCGGCTTCGATCATCGTGGCAAACTGCCGGCAAAATATGGACAGATCCCTGATCTTGATCGGTCGCCGGTTGCGCAGCAAAACGGCAATGTCCTGACGGGATTTAGCCTCACGAACCAGCGTCACATACAGGCCTTTGTTGCGGACATGACCGGCGGCGGATGCTTCATCGTCGGCCAGCACCAGGCCGGTGAACAGTTGCCCGTTGAGATCCCGCGCCCGATATTCGTACTGTCTTGCCATGGCCCGCCTCGCTTAACCCCGCCGCAGGCGGAGGAAATTTTCCGGGTCGCTCGCCCGCATCAGCGCTTCCTCGTCGGCCACGACGCCGGCGCGGCACAGATCCCGCAGCGCCGCATCCATCGATTGCATGCCGGCCTTGGCGCCGGTCTGGATGACGGTCATCAACTGGTGGCTCTTCCCTTCTCGAATCAGATTGCGCACCGCCGCCGTCGCCACCAGGATTTCCACGGCCACCACCCGGCCGGTTCCGCTCCGGCGCGGCAACAGTTGCTGTGAAATGATTCCCTGCAGTGTGAGCGACAGCTGGGTCCGAATCTGCTGCTGCTGGTAGGGCGGGAAGACGTCGATGATCCGGTCGATGGTCTGGGAGGCATCGCTGGTATGCAGGGTGGCCAGCACCAGATGGCCGGTCTCAGCGGCGCGCACCGCGATGCTGATGGTATCCATGTCCCGCATTTCCCCGACGAGAATCACGTCGGGATCTTCGCGCAACGCCGCCCGCAGTCCATTGGCGAAGCTGCGGCTGTCGGCGCCGATTTCCCGTTGATTGATCAGGCTTTTCTTGTGGCGATGCAGATATTCGATGGGATCTTCCAGGGTGATGATGTTGCAGGCCTGCTCCTCATTGATCTGATTGATCATGGCGGCCATCGTCGTCGACTTGCCGCTGCCGGTCGGGCCGGTCACCAGTATCAGCCCCCGCGGTTTGCGGGACAAAGTGGCTACCACCTCCGGCAGTTCCAGCTGGCCGAGCGTCGGCACTTGCTCGGGAATGAGCCGGACCGCGATCGCCACGGAACCGCGTTGCCGAAAGGCATTCACCCGAAAGCGACTCAACCCGTGAATCGTATGGGAAAAATCCACTTCCCCGTTTTGATCTAAATAAGTCCGGCGTTCTTCGGGCGCGATCGATTCAAACAGACGCAGCGTATCCGCCGTTCCCAGCGGCGGCAGGGGCAACCGGACCAGAGCGCCGTTGATTCGCAGTGTGGGCGGCACCCCAACCGTCAAATGAATGTCCGAAGCGCGCCGTTCGACCGCTTCGCGCAAAAGTCGTTCCACGATGTTTTCAACCTCCATTTTCCTCATAGGCGACGCGGACCACTTCCGAAACGGTGGTTAGGCCCTTCATTGCTTTATCGAGACCGTCCCGCTGCATTGTTTGCATTCCTTCCTCGATCGCGGCCCGCTGAATTTCCGTGGTGGAGTATCGGTGTACCGTCAAGTCCCGGAGCCGCGGCGTCATCGGCATGACTTCGTGAATGGCGACCCGCCCCCGATAACCGGTGTTGCCGCAATGAATGCAACCGCTGCCTTTGTACACCATGCTGCAGACTTGCGCCGAATCGACGCCGTCCATCATCAGGCATTCCGGCGAATTGACATCCGGGATATAGGAAGTCCGGCACTCGGGACAAATCCGCCGGACCAGCCGCTGCGCCACGCACCCCAGAACAGCGGACGCTACCAGAAACGGCTCGATGCCCATGTCGGTCAACCGGCTCACCGCCCCGGCCGCATCGTTGGTATGCATGGTGCTGAGCACCAGATGGCCGGTCAGCGCAGCGCGGATGGCGATTTCCGCCGTCTCCTTGTCGCGGATCTCGCCCACCATGATGATGTTCGGATCCTGGCGCAGAATGGAACGCAAGCCGTTCGCGAACGTCATGCCGGCCTTGTTGTTGACCTGCACCTGGTTGATCCCTTCGAGGCGGTATTCCACCGGGTCTTCGATGGTGATGATATTTTTGGCGACAGTATTAAGCTCATTCAGTGTCGAATGCAGGGTCGTCGTCTTGCCGGAGCCGGTCGGCCCGGTGATCAGGATCATGCCGTAACTGTGCCGGTACATGTTTTTGTATTTTTCCAGATTGTCCGGTGAAAAACCCAGCGCTTCCACGGCCAGGATCGCCGACTTCTGGTCCAGTATCCGCATAACGATTTTTTCGCCGTAAATGGTCGGCAGCGACGAAACCCGGATGTCGATCGGTCGGTCCTCCTCCGTCACCTGGAGGCGGCCATCCTGCGGCGTCCGTTTTTCCGCGATATCCATATTGCTGATGATTTTGACCCGGGAAACGATCGCACCCTGGGTATGTTTGGGGAAAGACGCCGTTTCCCGCAGTACGCCGTCGATGCGAAACCGGACGCGCAAGCCCTTTTCGAGCGGTTCGAGGTGGATGTCGCTGGCGCCGTTCTTGACGGCCTGGCTGATGAGAGAGTTCACGATATTGATGACCGGCGCGTCTTCGGAGGTTTCGAGCTCCGAGGCGAACAGGGGCTCATCCTTCTGCAGCTGGCTCACGGATTTTTCCACGAGATCGGAAACCGTATAGGTCTGCTGGATCGCTTTCAGGATATCCGCTTCCATGGTCATCACCGGTTCGATTTCACACTGCGTGACCATCCGCAGATCATCGATCGCAAAGAAATTCGTGGGATCCGCCATCGCCACCGTCAGGCGGTTGCCCCGTTTCCGGATCGGAATGACGCCATGGCGCTCGGCCAGCGACAGGGGAATGAGACGGGCGGCCTCCTTGTCTGGCGGCGTCGTCGAGAGATCGATCAGGGGAATCCCCAGATTTTGCACCAGCACTTCCAGCAGGACGGTTTCCGTAATCAATCCCTGCTTGATCAAAATGCGACCGAGTCGTTCGCCGGAGCGTTTTTGCGCCGCCAGGGCGATTTCCAGCTGGTCCGGACTGATTTTCCCCGCTTCGATCAACATTTCTCCCAGGCGTTTGCGCCCCTTCATGGCGGTTCCTCCATTCAAAGCCCATTTCTCAGACTTGTATCATTTCAACAATATCCACCGATATTCCTTTTTTCCCGAATTTTGCCCCTTACCCCGGCAGGAAAAACAGATTATAATGAAGGGGATCGGTCAGACTGTTGCGGGAGGGATTATTCTGGAGCCTTATATCGGTGATGTTGGCATTCTGTTTCTGCTGTTGCTCACTTTTTTGTACCATCAGTGGGATTCCTTCTTCCGCGAATGACAAAGAGCTCTCCGCATCGCTTCGTGATCGCAGGGAGCTCTTCTGTTTGTCTCTGTTCGCGGTACGACGTCAGAGCAGCGGGATTTCCTGGTACTCCGGCTGTTTCACTGCCGTCGCCAGCGCCTGGGTCAAAAACGCCGCATGTTCGGCGAAATCCACACCCATCGACTGGGCGCTGCCCAGCAGGGTGTCCCGGTTCACCGCCCGGGCGAAAGCTTTGTCCTTCATCTTTTTCATGACGGACTTGACCTCGAGGTTTTCCAGGCTGCGGTCCGGCCGGACCAGCGCGCAGGCGATCAGGAAACCCGTCATCTCGTCCACCGACAGCAAGGTTTTTTGCAGCCGACTGCGTTCCGGCTCCCACATCCGGTTGTGCGATTCCACATCGGTGATCAGGCCGTCGTCATAGCCCTCGGCCGTCAGAATCTCCCGGGCATGGTGCGGATGTTCATGCGGGAATTTTTCAAAATCCACATCGTGGAGCAGCCCCACCGCGCCCCAATATTCGACGTCTTCGCCAAATTTTTCCGCATAGGCCCGCATCGCAATTTCCACGGCGAGACAGTGCTTGAGCAGCACTTCGCTGGTCACGTGCTTGCGCAACACCGTCCAGGCTTTTTGTCGAGTTTCCGTCATTCTCCGACCCCTCCTTCGTTTTCCCATGAAAAAAGACCGCCGGAAGCGGTCTTTTCGTTTTTCTTCTGTTACATGACCCGCCGGGCGCCGATGTACCGCTCACCCCAATAATAGCCGAACAGATCGGCTACGACCACGCCCCGGCTCGATGTTGCGCTGATGAACTGGCTGTTGCCGATGTATATCCCGACATGGGACGGACCCGGCTCGTAGGTTTCAAAGAACACCAGATCTCCCGGCCGCAGTCGCTCCGTTGATACTGGTCGGCCAACGGAAAACTGTCCGTCCGCCATCCGCGGCAAACTGATCCCGACCTGCGAGAAAACGTACCGGGTAAAGCCGGAGCAATCGAACCCGCGGGGGGTCGTGCCGCCAAACCAATACGGGACGCCGACGTACTGAAAACTGGAGGAGATCAAACGCCGGACGGTGGCCGTCGAAGCGCCGCGACTGACCGGCAGATCCCTGCCGATCAAGGTTTTGTATAGTTCGGGACTGATTTTGCCGTCCACCGGCAGATTCTTTTCCTTTTGCAGGGTTCTGACGGCCTCGGCCGTCACTTCGCCGTACACTCCATCCATGGATCCGACCACGTACCCCATCTGGGACAATTTTTCCTGGACCGCCAGGACTTCATCCCCCTGATCCCCCACTTGCATTGGTTCCTCCGGTGCGGCCTGCACCACAGGGATCAGACAAAACAGAGAAAACAGCAACACCACCACAAAACGATCGAAACGCAATAGACATACTCCTCTCTGTCGCCTCCGAGGTTAGCTGACGGGTTAGGGTTGTAGGCACCCCACTCGATGGATCGAGTTTCACCCCACTGTTGGTTCCCCCGTACCTGAGCTGGATTCGGCTCATTAAAAGCTCACTTTAGTTATATTCTATCTATCGGCGAAAAATCCTGCCGACATCAGCTATTTTTTTCGCAAATCCTCCCGGATCAGATATAACGGGCGTTGTTTGACCTCTTCAAAAATTCGCCCCACATATTCGCCGACGATCCCCAAACCGACCATCTGCAATCCCCCCAGCAGCACGATGCTCGCCGAAGTGGTCGCCCAACCGGGAACGGCCTCGTCCGTAAACAGTTTGATATACAGGACATGCCCCAACAACACAAAGCTGGCCAGGCCGAGCAGCAGGCCCATGTAAAAGGCGATGCGCAGCGGAAATTTGGAATAGCCGGTAATGCCGTCCAGCGCAAAATGCAGCATCTTGCCCACTGAAAACTTGGATTTCCCCGCCCGTCGCGGCGGCGCCACAAACTCGATATACTCTTGTTTGTACCCGATCGAGCTGATGATGCCCCGAATGAATTTGGCCCGCTCGCCGAACCGCCGGAAGCCGAGAACCACCTTGCGGTCCAGCAGCCGAAAATCGGAACCGCCCTCGACGATATGGACTTTGGAGATCGCGTTGATCAGCTGGTAATAGCAACAGGAAGTCAGGTTTTTGAACCAGGATACGCCTTCGGTGCTTTTGCGGATGGTCTGGACGACTTCCGCCCCCGCCTCCCAGCGGGCGATCATCGTCGGCAACAGGGACGGCGGATGCTGCAGGTCGCCATCCATGGTGATGACCACGTCGCCATCGGCGTTTTCCATCCCGCAGGTCAACGCGGTCTGGAAGCCATAGTTGCGGGCCAGAATAATGGCCCGGACCCGGGAATCCTGCTGGGTCAGCCGATCCAGCACCAACGGTGTCGCATCTTTGGAACCGTCATCAATATAGATCAGTTCGAACTGATAGGGCAGTGGCTCCAGGTAGCGGACCACCTCGCGATACAGGGCGTCAATGTTGTCCTGCTCGTTGAAAACCGGCACCGCCACCGAAATCAATTTTTGTCCGGCATTTTCCATCGTAATAAAACTCTCCTCAATTCCGCCGCGGTTCCGCCAGATTCAGATCCGGTCGCAACACCACGGCTCCCCCCTGATAGATCGCCTGGATTTCATGCTGGGGTTTGTCGGTGTTAAGCAGGATCAGCACCCGGATGCAAAGCGACACGCCGGTCGGACAATCGATTTCCTGCGTACCGAACAGCGGCACCTCGTTCCAACCCAGCTCGCGCGCCGCAGCCGCCGGGAACGAAGCGTTCAGGTCGGGCGTGGAACTGAAGATCACCGCAGCGATATCGGCCGGCCGCAGGGCATTGGCCTTGGTCAACGCCACCAACAATTTGCGGGTCGCATCCCGGATAGCCTCCGGTTCATTGGCGATAGCGGTCGTTGCACCGCGAACTCCTCTCAGCACGTTGATCCCCCCTTTACTCGCCGGAGAAAATACAGCTCGGATCCGCCGCCAGATAGTCGCCGCCTGACGCATGCCAGGCCCGGGCCCGGCAACCGCCGCAGATATTCTGATAGCCGCAGGCCCCGCAGTTACCGCCCAGCTCCGCCCGGCGCAAATCCGCGAACAGCGGCGACTCCCGCCACAGTTTCGCGAAGCCGCCCTCCCGGATATTTCCCGCCTTCAGCGGAAAATACGGACAGGGCTGCAGATCGCCGTTGGGCAGGATCACGCAGTAGGCCGTGCCGGCGATGCAGCCTTTGCTGAACCGCATCGGGATTCCCTTTTGCGCGGCAATCCGCATGAATTGCGGCGCACAGGTCGGTTTCAGTTCGATAGCGACCTCTCGTTGCTTCTCCAGTATCCGCTGCAGCAAGGCCTCCTGCCGCTCGACCGGCAGACTGCGATCCTTGATATTGTCGCCGCGTCCCGTCGGCACCAGAAAGAAAATGTGATGGGCCACCGCGCCCCATTTGACAGCCAGATCGGTGATATCCAGCGTTTCCGCCTCATTCCAGTCCATCACCGTGGTA
>CAZRQI010000087.1:3437-7330 GCA_964602025.1 uncultured Veillonellaceae bacterium | reverse complement strand
AATGCCATGGAAGACCGCCCGATAACCATGGTTGCTCCACTCGGCCGCCAAAGCCTCGCCGTTTTTTTCATCGATATCCGCAATGATCACAGTCGCACCCTGCGCCAAAAATTCGCCCGCAATTGCCTTGCCGATTCCATTCGCACTCCCTGTTACCAGAACGACTTTCCCCGTAAAAATCATAGCCCACCCCCTACCCGCTCAGCCGCGGTACTCACGAACTGAAATTCGCCACAACCGCCGCATATTAGTCTTTCATTCCCCGGACCACCCGCTGCACGAATTCCATCCAGGGAAACTGCCGGCCGGGGCAATCGGTATCCGTATTGACTGCGCGGTGCGGCAAGACTTTTTCGGCCGGCAGCCGATATTTTTTCAGTAAATCCACTGTCAACCGGGCGGCGGATTCCAGCTGGACAAGGTCGGGACGATCCCGGTTAAAATCGCCCACCAGCACAATCCCTATAGTTCGCCGGTTGGCTTCGAACGCATGCGCACCGACCATCTGTTCCGGCCGACCGTCTGCCACTGAACCATCGGCAAAAACCAATTTGTGATAGCCGACTCCGGCCCACCCATTCGACAAATGCAAATCCTGGATGTCGTCCCGTGACGTCGTAATCGGCATGGCCGCGTGATGGATGACAATAAGGTCGGTTCCCCGCCGCGGGATCAGCCGCTCGGAAAAATATAGCCCGGGCCGAAAGTAATTATCGGTTTTCTGCCAAGTTCCGTCCGCCGGGAACTCGCCAAGCGCTCCATTAAACCGGCAACCGACGGTTGTTTCCAATTTGTCCGTGCCGGCAATCGATCGCGGGGGACCTTCGGTGATTTCGAATCCTTGAATTTGCGAATGCATGTTGAGGCAGGTTTTGTCGTCGTTCGCAAACGAAAAACGAACCCAGCGTTCCATCTCCTTGCCTGACTGGATTCTGACAGCGAACTGGTCCCGCGGATAACTTCGGATCACGGTCGCCGCACTGTCTTTAGCGATCAAGTCGGCTTGCAACTCCGGGAAATAGCGCCCAAAATACCTGATTTTGATTTTTCCGTCCAAAAGAATCATTTGGTTCGCTACACGGTCTTGCGCGTCATATTCGATCCACAGCGTAGAATGCATCTCTTGGACCGTCAGCGGATATCCATACGCCTTGGCGCGTTTCTTGCCCATCTCACGCCATTGCCGATCCGTGTAAAAATGGATTTTGTCTTCTTGTACGATATAAGCCGGACCGTGTTGCTGTTCAACCACCGTTCGTGATTCACCCAGCATCGGCAATGCTGCAGCCTGCACAGCCGGCTGAACCGACCCGGCACTCGCCAAAAGCGCCAAAGTGAACAGCAAATTTTTCAACACCCTATCCATACTAACTCACCACCGCCAATGTTCCCGCGCTCTTTGCCAGCGCGTTGCGTTCAGAGGGTTAATGCACCCTGCAAAGTCACCGGCGCGCCTTCGCGCCAGACCTTGATAGTCATTACCGGACCTTTGCCCAACAATTCGACCAGATGCGACGGAGAAGCGATGTCGACGCCGTTGATCGCCAACAGAATATCCCGTTCCCGAACTTGCATTTTATCGGCGGAGCTGTCCCGGACGACCGTCAACACGAGAAAACCCACGGAACGTTCAATCCCCAGCGGTTTGAGGTCCGTCGATTCCAGCAGACGCACCTGAAGTCCGAATCCCTTGGATTGGGGCCCTTGGTTCGGCGCCGCTCCTTGGGTGACAGTAACGCCAAAGGCATAATTTATGAGCTTGATTGGCGTATCGAGCTTGACTCCATTGCGGATAATCCGCGCGAGAACCGTTTCTTCCGCCTTGCCGGCCACTGCCTGCGTACAAACGGCATTCCAGGAGGCCCGGCCCGTGATGGGGATCGTTTTTTCGTCGACTACGGCCTCAACGATGACATCCCTGGACGTGAGCGGTGAATCGGGAGCGCCGGAATGAACGACTGCGCCGGCGGAGACTTTTGCCTCTTTAAGGACCGATTCCAGATAACCGGGACTGCCGATGGCAATCGAGAAATCGTAGTAAGGAACCAACGGCGCATTTTGCGCAATCGCCAAAGCGGCAACGGCATCGGTAAGTCTGCGCCCATGGGCCGGACCCGCCACATATAAAGTTATGGCCGGCCTGATATCCATCATGGAATAGAGCCGACTCTCTTCATCATCCATTCGCTCAAAGGCGCTCACTTGATTAAAATTCAGCCCCCAGCGTCGAATGCCGGCGCCATTGGAAAAATCAATCTTGATTCCGAACGGGTCAATCGCAAAATCCTGGATTTTTTCGTAATTTCCGTCAAGTGCGATGAATGCCCGCATATCTTTGATCGCGGCGATCGCGGCATCAGTCGACGTCATTGGCTGGGGAATCCGCCAATCATAAACATATCCTGCCAAACCAGTGGCCACACTCCCGGTCATCATTAATGCGAACAATACCGTAACGAAGATTTGGCGCAGAACTGTCATTGCAAAATTCCTCCCCTCTGACGTCGTCGATCATCCGCAGAACAAGCCTTGTTCTTATTGCGGCGTACTGCCGTTCCGCATCGGCGCCAGCAAACTCAAACACCAGTTGGAATTCATTGACCTCGTTGCATTAATTCGTCGACGCCCGGAAGTTTTCCTTTCCATCCATATTCATTACATCGCAGAAGCGCCGGTGCATTACTTTGTCGCCGATTGGCCCAGAGTTTGCTTCAACCAGCGGCAATAAAAATCCAGCTGCGCCGGCGTATGGAAATAGTGTTCGCCTTGCTGCATCACGGTCAGGGAACAGCCGAACCGCTGGGCGAACGAAGTGATCTCCGCCTGTCCGGTCAGTTCGTCCGCTTCACCGTACAGAATAGCGGTGGGGAATTTCCAGGCCGTGACCGGATTGTCCCGGACATAGCAATAATAATCCCAATACAAGGTTTGCCCGATGGGAAGCGCAATCTCCTGCTCGGCCCGCAGTCGCTCCGGGCTGACGCCAAAGCCGGTCATCATGCTGTCAATCAGGCGTTTCATGTCGACAACCGGCGACAAGAAAAGGCTTTGCCGTACCGGCAGATCCCGGCAGGCCAGTAAACTGAAATACGCCCCCATACTGCAGGCAAACAGGCTGACTTGCCTAACCTGCCCGGTGGCGAAGTCCATGATCCGCCGAATATCCTGAACGCAATTTTGCACCTTGCACAACGTGGGTTCATTTATTCTGTCGCCATGTTGCGGCAGATCAAAGCTGAGCACCTGGTAGCCCAGCGGGACCGCTTCCCCAGCCAGCAGGGTGATCGGCGCATCCGTCTTGCTCGAAGCGTTTCCATGCACCGCCACCATGATATTTTCACTCGGTCCACCCCAGAGAACGGCGGGAATATTCTCAATGATCAAGTCCCGTCGAATCAACTCATCCATCGTCAAAGACCCCTTTTCCTGTTGGCGTTTTTCATCAGTTGGCGGGCATTTTTCCGGCCGCCGACAGCGGCGAACATGACTGCCGTTTTTTCTTCCTCGATCTGGCGCGAATTCAACCCGGCATAACGGGATTCCTGCCGCAACTTGCGCCAGGAATCCAGGCGCACCGCCGGCAGCCGTCCCTCCGCCACCGCTTGCAGCACTGCGCAGTCCGGCTCCCGTTCATGCGTGCAATCGCTGAACCGGCAGTCGGCAGCCAGTACGGCGATATCGGCGAACGCCGCCGCCAGGTCCGCCCCTTCCAGCGCCAGTTCCCGCATCCCTGGCGTGTCAATGACGATGCCACCTCCGGGGAGGGCGATCATCTCTCGCCGGGTGGTCGTGTGCCGCCCTTTGCCGTCCCGCCGCAGACCGCCGCTAGCCAGCTCGTCACTTCCCAGCAAGCGGTTGATCAGCGTCGACTTGCCAACGCCAGACGAGCCGAT
>CAZRQI010000087.1:0-3337 GCA_964602025.1 uncultured Veillonellaceae bacterium | reverse complement strand
CCGATCGCGGCGTCCCCTCCCGCGGCCTCGGCCTGCTCGGCTCTCAATCCCAGACAGTTCCTATCCAATCGCTGCATTTTCTTTCCTCCCCGAACGGTTTCACCCGCAGTATAACACATCGGACTGCCGGTCGGAGTCGCCATCTTGGTTCAGAAATAAAAGAACGCCAGAAGGATCTGTCCTCCTGGCGCCATTTTACTCTTGGTTTTGCTCGGTGACAATCTTATACACCGTCTTCGGCGACAGATAGAAAACTTCCGCCAGTTGGCGCACCGGCACTCCCACCTGGTGGCGCCGGCGAATTTCTTCATTACGCCGCCGGGTGGCCTGACGACTGGTAGTGCTTTCGCCCCAGCTGCGCTGACATCCATCCTTGCGCGGAATATATAGATACTCACCGTCGACGTATTCCTGAACCAGCTGCAACAGCGTCGCCGGCAATACGTCATTGGCCGCTTTGTAGCCCATGTTGCTCCCTCCCAAATTTCATTCAGGATCGAGCAAAGGCCGTCAGCTATTCGTGATCAGTGCGACAGCCCCTGCTCCGCACAGACCACAGACTCCAATTTACCGATAAGTCATGCTCCCTTTCGTGTGTATTTCACGAGTATCATATTCATTTCCGGCGGTAAAGTCAAGACGCCGGCCGCTGGCGAGTTCGCCGCCGCTCTAAATCGCCGTCAGGTTTCCCTGCCGCCGCTGCCGGGCCACGTTCGCGAAATACTCATCCAGCCCCTCGCCATATTCCGGCAAGAAGCCGTATCGGGCGCCGTTTCGGTCGTCTTCGGTCAAGATAATGATACGCTCATTGGCCGCGAGTCCCTTCAAAATCCCTTGCGCCGATGCCTGGGGAGTGATGGCGGTAGCCGGCGCGCCGCCCGCCTTGTCCCAGATGGGGGTGGCAACGGTACCTGGAATGATGGTGGAAAAACGGACATTCTCATCCCAAAGCTCGCTGCGCAATGAGGTAGTCAACGCCATCAGCGCCGATTTCGTGGCGCTGTACATGGTTTGGAAGGGCATCGGCGAGAACACGATTCCCGAGGCGGTGTTGGCGATATGACCGCCCCCCTGCGCCCGCATGACCGGCAACACCGCGCGGATGCCGTGCAAGGCACCGAAAAAGTTGACGTCAAAGGCGAATTTCCAGTCGGCGTCGGTGATGTCGTCGAACGCCTTGGACAGTCCCAGTCCCGCATTGTTGCAAAGAATGTCGACGCGCCCCGCGCCGAATTCCGCCGCCTGCCGGATCAGGGCGGACACACTCTCCCGGTCGGTGATGTCGGTACGCACGCCCAACACTTTCCCGGGATAGGCGGTTTCAAGTCGCGCACATTCCGCATGCAGTTTTTCGGCGTTCAGATCCGCTGACACCACCGCCTTCGCCCCCAAGGCGAGCAGCTCCTCGCACAGGGCGAGGCCAATGCCGGATGCGCCCCCCGTAACGACGGCCACTTTGTTTTCGAAGTACTCTTTCATTTTCCGCAACCTCCTTCGTCAAAATATGGGTTCGCCGACATTAGGATGGTTCCTCCGCCCGGTTGGCAAGAACGGCAATGGCCGCCAAGATTCTCAGCAGATACAGAAGAACGCCGCCGTTTGCGGCAAGAATCAAGCCGACGGCGAGGCCGGGAAGAAGGCCCGGAACGAACATGGACACACCGAACATGACCGACAGCAGATTCATCGTCAGTTGCGTTCGCGCCAGTCGCTGCAGCAGGGGATGGACGAAGCTGGCTTGTGGGGAGCGCCGGGACAGAAACAGCCGGCTGCCCAATGGGATTATCCCGCCGAGGATGTTGAGAACGCCCACCAGGCGAGTCAGTGGCACAACCAGCAAGCCGGGAATGACACAGGAAACAATGCCCAGAATCGCAAACAGGATTCCCAAAAGTACCATGAACCATGAACGGTGAGAAAACGGGCCGACGGGGGTATTGCCGGACGCAATCATTTGAATGGCGAAGATGATCATCAACAATCCCAGTTGCGCATTATCTGCAAAGGCGAGCCAGCCGAAATTCACCGGAATCAGCAACGCACCCAGCAGGATCATGAACACGCCGGTCAATAGCAGCAGGCAACGGTCGAAGGGAATGTCGAACGACCCGTCGCGAGACGTTGCCGCCTCGGGATAGACGCGATACACCAGTCGCAATACACCGCCGAGATAAATGACCGCAGCCCCGAACAAAAGCATGATCGTCGCCGGAACGATCGCCGGCAGCATCGGCGGCGCCCAGAGAAAAAATCCGGTCAGCATCGACAGACCATAGACGCCGAGACAGGCAAACACCAAATGATGAAACATACCGCCATAGCTTAGCCAGCTCCGCAGCCGGCTCTTGTCGACGGCCGCCCGCAGCAGCTGTAACAGACCGCCCAGACCGAAACAGATGAAAAGCAGCAGGCGGGGAATGTCGCCAAAAAATCCTGGAATGAAACAGGTGACGATGCCGAGGGCAGCGATGCCGAGTCCGAAAGCGAATAAGGTCCGGGATCGGCGGATATCCCCGAAGGGGGTTTTGCCCAGGGCCATGGTCTGGAGGGCGAAAACGATCAGCAACAATCCGAAGAGCCCGTTTTCATAATACGGCAACCCATCGGCGGAAACAGCAAAAAGCAAACCACCCGCAACCATCAGCGCCATGCCGCCGATCAGCAGGATGACGCTTTCCAGGGGAAGATCCATTTCGTCAAACAAAAACCGCTCCCAGTTGCCCGAACGACGCATCTGTTTTTCTCCAGCCAATACTTCGTATTCTCCTGTTTATTCTTCCCTGTTTTTCCACGGAATCCTTCCCGTTCTCACCAAACATCGAGCACCGGAAGACTCCACGCCAAACCAGAGTATCACCGGTTCAATATCCAATAGCCGAAATTCAAATAACCAGCAAAACCAACCCAACCTAGATAGGGCAGCAACAGCAAAGCACTTTTGCGCGAAATCCGGCCAAACAGAAAAAGATTCCACAGTATCGCCGCGATCAGGACGAGAATCACGACGAAGCCGCCGACCGGCGAACGCAGGCCGAAAAAGACCGCCGACCAGGCTATGTTCAGAACGAGCTGGAACGCAAACGCCAACAGGGCTAGCTTTTTTGTTTTTTGCCCGCCGCTGCTCCAAACAAAATACAGGGACACTGCCATCAGCAGGTATAAAATGTTCCAAACCGGCGCAAACACCCAGTTCGGCGGCGCGAACTCCGGCCTGCTCAGCTGGGAGAACCAGCTGTTCACCGAGGTTGCCGTGAACAGACCGCCGACTGCTCCAGCACCGAAACAAACGGCAAGGCTGGCGGCAAACTTTCGGATACTTTTCATCAATCTCCCCCCC
>CAZRQI010000086.1:0-7344 GCA_964602025.1 uncultured Veillonellaceae bacterium | reverse complement strand
TCTTCATGGGAAGCTTGCCGCGTGGCTTTTACCGTATTGACGATCCCGCCGCCCCGCTCCATGATCTGCATGTAGCTATCGCCGCGCAGCCGCCAGGAAAACTCCTCTTCGCGGTGACCGGCGAACAGAAAATGCGTGTGGGGATCGACAAATCCCGGCAATACACAACGGCCGGCGGCGTCGATCACTTCGGCCTCCGACGCATCCAGCCCCGACAACACCTCCGCCGTGGTTCCCACCCGCCGGATGACTCCATCTTCAATCCACATTGCACCATCCGCGACAATGCCGAGTTCCGCCATCGCCGCGCCGGTTTTAGGACCGTTCCCCCGACAGGTGACCAACTCGGCCGCATTCTTGAGCAACAATTTTCGGGCCATTCGCTTCAACCTCCCAGATAGGCTCGTTTCACGGCTTCATCGCCATGCAAATCCTGCGCTGTGCCGGCGAGAACAATATGCCCCGTTTCCAGAACATACCCCCGCCCGGCGGCATCCAAGGCCTTGCGGGCATTTTGCTCCACCAGCAGGATGGTGGTTCCCTGGCCGTTCAACTGCTTCAGAACTTCAAAACAACGATTGACCAAAATCGGCATCAGTCCCATGGAGATTTCATCGACCAGCAATAGTTCCGGCTCCCGCATCAAGGCCCGACCAATCGCCAACATCTGCTGCTCGCCGCCGGACATCGTTCGCGCCGCCTGATTCATCCGTTCGCCGAGCCGGGGGAAAATTGTCACAACTTTTTCCAAACGCCGGGGCAGCTCCGTCTTCGGCTCTCCCCATCCACCAATTTTCAGGTTCTCCGCCACGCTGAGTTCACCGAAGACCCTGCGCCCTTCCGGCACATAAGCGATCTTCATTCCGGCCCGATCCCACGGTTTGGCCCGGCTGATCTCCTGTCCCTTAAACCGTAGCAGACCTGAAGATACCGGAACCAGACCCATGATCACTTTCATCAGCGTACTTTTGCCGGCGCCGTTGGCGCCGATGATCGTTACGAATTCACCGGCCTTCACATCGATGGAAATACCATAAAGAACCTGGGAATGTCCGTAGTGTGCATTTAAATTTCGCAATTCCAGCATCAGCCCGCCGCCTCCCCGGCTTCGCCCAGATAGGCGTCGATCACCACGGGATTGTTCTGCACTTCTTGCGGAGTTCCTTCGGCGATTTTCACCCCGTAGGACAACACCGTCATCCGGTCGCACAACGCCGTAGCCACTGCCATATTGTGCTCCACCAACATGATGGTGGTCCCGCCGCGTTGCAATTTTCGCACCAGTTCCATGAAATCCGCGGTGCCGTCTTTGGACAGGCCGGCGCATGGTTCATCGAGCATCAGCAGGATCGGGTCCATGGCCAGCGCCCGGGCAATCTCCAGTCGCCGCATATATCCCAGGCTCAGGTCGCCCGCCTTGTTCTTGGCAAAGGCTGCGATATCGACGCGCTCCAGATAGGTCATCGCTTCTTCGCGATTGCGCTTCGTATGGCTTCGGCCCAGGCTGGCCCACAGGCCCGGGGCGCGGTGCAACGCAAAGGCCGCCAGCAAATTGTCCTCCACTGTCATGTCTTTGAAAACCTTGGTAATCTGAAAGGTCCGGGCAATCCCTTTCCGGGCCACGGCATACGCCGGCAGTCCCTGAATCTCTTCGCCGTTGAGCAAAATTTTCCCCGCCGTCGGCGAATACGCGCCGCAAACCATGTTGAAAAAAGTCGTTTTGCCGGCGCCGTTCGGGCCGATCAGTCCCATGGTTTCGCCGCGCTTCACGCTCAAGTCAACATCATCGACCGCTTTCAGTCCGCCGAAATATTTCTTCAACCCGACAATTTTCAGCAATTCCGGTCCGTCAGACATGAGTTTTTTCCTCCTTACCGCGCCCCCGGAGACTTGCCCAGGCCCGCTGCAGAAAGCTGTCGTCGCCGACCAGTCCCTGCGGCTGGAAGCGCATCATCAGCACCAACAAGCCGCCATAAACGAGCATCCGGTAATCCGACACAAACCGGAACACTTCCGGCGCCAGCGTCAGGATGATCGCGCCGATCAAAGGGCCGGTCACCGACCCCAGACCGCCCAATACCGCCATGGACAATACGCCGATCGAAACCGGGAAAGCGAAATCCGTCGACGAAATGAACCCCATGAAGTGGGCATATACACTGCCGGTCATGCCGGCGATAAACGTACCGATGGTAAACGCAAACACTTTGTAGTGATCGGCGTTATAGCCAAGCGAAGCCGCCGCTTCCTCGTCATTGCGCACACCGCCGAGGGCCAGTCCCAGCCAGGAGTTCGGCAGATGCCGCATGAACAAATAGACCAACAGATTCAGGAGAATCAGCAGGCCCAGAATTTCCGCGTTGCCGAAACGAATACCCAATAGTTCCGGCTTGGGCACCGCCAGACCGAGGGACGCTCCGAATAGCTGGACATATTGAAAAATGGCGACAACCACAAAATTAATACCGATCGTCGTTACCGCCAAAAAATCTTCCCGCACCCGTACGCTGAACCACCCCAGCAATACGCCGACCAGAGCCGCCATCGCCCCGGCCGCCGGCAAGGCCAGGAAAAACGGCCAGCCGGCCTTGCCGGTCAGCAGAGCCGAAGTGTAGGCGCCAATCCCGTAAAACGCCGCATGCCCCAGCGTGGGCTGGCCGGCGAATCCGGTGATGATATTCAAACTCATGGCCAGCAACATCGCCAGCGCGACATTGATGGCGACAACCTGCTCGTACATAAAGCAAGATCCCCCTATGAAGCCCGGCGACGGCCCAGAAGGCCCTGCGGTCGCCAGAGTAAGATCAGGATCAGAACGACAAAGGCGATGGCGTCGCGCGGCAGAAAGAACCCTACATATCCGCCAATCAGAGTTTCCGCCATGCCGATCACCAAGGCCGCCAGGATAGTGCCCAGCGGATTTCCCAGCCCGCCGAGAACGATCACCGCCAACATTTTATAGGCCGGCACATCGCCCATCATCGGATAGATCGAGTTGTAGAGAATGCCGACCAGAATCCCGGCCACGGCGGCAAAACCATAGCCAAGAATAAAGTTGAAGGCGACTACCCGGTTGGTGTTGATCCCCATCGCCTTGGCGGTTTCCAAGTCCTGCGCGGTCGCCCGCCAGGCCAGGCCGACCGGGGAACGGTTCAGCAAATACCAGAGAATCAGCAGCAGGGCGGCGGTAGCTCCCAAAATCAAGAACCAGGCGCCGTACAGCGTCAGGCCGATGCCGGGAAACTGAATGGATGGGAGCATTACGCCAAAGTTCAGTTCCCGGGCCTGCGGCCCGCCCACCAGACGCAAAAAATCCTGCAGGAAAATAAACAGGCCGATCCCGGCGATCAGGGATACATTGGGCGATTTGCCCATCAATGGCGCGTACAGGAATTTTTGCACCAGAAAGCCGAAACTCGCCGTCAGCGCAACCCCCATGCCGATCGCCACGAGAGGATTCCCGGTCTGAAATAAAAAAAAGAAGGAAATATAGGCGCCGAGTGCATAAGCGCCAGCGTTGGAAATATCGAGAATTCGCATAATCCCATACACCAGCGTGGCGCCCATGGCCGTCAGGGCATATACGCTGCCGACCACGATTCCATTGACGATTTGTTGCAAAAACATGGAATCCCTCCCGCCATCCTGCCAAAAAAAGAATACGGAAGGACCGGCTGCGCCATGGCAACCGGCGCCTTCCGCGCAGAACCCTTCGCTTTATTTATCCGGCGGAGTAATGATCGCCGGATCGCTGATTTCGCCATAATAGGCGAAAGCGCCGTTCTTGACGATCTGCACCTGGACGTTCTTGGTCACTTCACCGAGTTTGTTATACCCTTTGATCAGACCGGTCGCCGCTTCAAAGTCTTTGATCTTGTAGATGCCGTCTTTGATTTTATCCGGGTCGGTTCCATTTTTTCGCATGGATTCGGCCAGAACCATGAAACAGTCATACGTCGAAGCCGCCACCATATCCGGTGCGTGTCCGGCCATCGCCGTGTAGTCCTTGATGAATCCCTGCGTCGCCTTCGATTTGGAATCGCGGTTCAGGTTGGTGGTAATGATGATACCGTCGGCTGTCGGCCCGGAAACCTTGAGGAATTCCATGGTCGAATCGATTCCTTCGGTGCCGAGCATCGGGATGCCGAGGTTCAACTCTTTCGCCTGGCGGGCGATCTGGGCGCCGGTTCCGGAGTATGTCGGCATATAGATAAGATCCGGTTTCAGTTGTTTGATCTTGGTCAGAACCGGATTGAATTCTTTCTCCACCATCGTAAATTTATCCCGCGACACCACTTTGGCGCCTTTGGATTCAATGAACTGGGTAAAAGAATCCGCCAGTGTCGTGCCAAAATCGTTATCCACGTTCAGGATGGCGACCGTCTTGGCCTTCAGCAGTTCGGTCGCAACATAACCGCCGGCCTTGCCTTGCGCCGTACCGACAAAGGATTGGCGGAACACATAGTCGCCGCCCCGGGTGATGTCCGGATGCAATGCATAGGCGGCGATCATCGGAATTTTGGCATTTTCGAAGATCGGCGCCGCGGCGCGGGTCGTGTGGCTGTAGGAACCGGATACCGCTGCGACCACGCCGTCCTTGGTCGTCAATTTTTGGGCGATGCTGACCGCTTCCTGCGGTTTGAGATTGTCATCATAGGCGACCAGTTCGACTTTGCGGCCGTTGATGCCGCCGTCCTTGTTTATTTTTTCGACAGCCAGCTTGGCGGCTTTGGTGACGCTGTCGCCATCAGCTGCCGCCGGCCCTGTGACGGGCGCAAAAAAACCAATCTTGAGCGGGGCTTTGTTTTCGGCGGCCGGTTTCTTGTCTCCACCGCCCGCACCGCCGCAACCGGCGATCATGAGTCCGATCGCGATCAGAACGACCAGGAGTGACTGGATCCGTTTGTTTTTCATGATATCCCTCCTTGAGATTAGGTCTTCCCAGAATTTCAGATACTAGAATTTATTCCGCTTCGACAATACAAATCCTGCCTGCGACAAAAAAATCTTTTAACAGCATAGGCAAAGCACGGACCGCGTTGCCCTTCCATCTTCATTATTAATCGCGCGCAGGATTAGCAGTGTATACTCATTACACAAAAACGGCGTTATGAGTTACAATATTTTGACTTTTCCTCGGCTATTGACGTCATATTTGTAAACTGGTATAGTGTGTTCAACACAATTCAAGTTCCTAACATCCGACTCGCACCCGACAACAAACGAACGGCAATGAACGCCTTTGCAAATTTGCGAAGGCGTTTTCTGTTTTTGGGAACAAATGACGCTATCATTGCCATACTCCTTCGATACAGACAGCGAAGTCTGGCGCTTGATCGCGCCGGACTTTTTTTGTAAAGGTGGTGAGGGTCGGCGAACTCTGTTCCGGTGCACCCAAAGTCCAGAACAAATATCAAAAGGAGGCTATTTTCATGTTGAGAAAAATTCTCCCGCTTGCCCTGTTATTGTGCACTTTTTTTACTGTTCCGGCATTGGCCACCCCTTCCAGTATTATATGGATCCCCTCTACGGATATCCAAGCCAGGGATAAGACTCATTTGGGCATTGATAATTATTTTACGATGAATCGCCTGAAACCCGGCGAATCGACGGCCGCCTTCACTACCCCCATCATCGGACTAACCTGGGGCGCAAAAAATTTCGAATTTGGCTTCGACTACGTGACTTCGCAAGACAGTCCCTTTTATTTCAATGCCAAAGCCAAGCTGTTCGGGAAAAAGCCGACAGACCTCAACATGGTGGTCGGTGTATACAACTGGGGAACCACCAGTTTGACCAATCAGGAAGTGAAGTATCTGTTGGGCAGCGTGGCCACCAAGGATGGAACCCGCTTTTCCCTTGGCTATGGAATCGGTCGTGAAGAGGCGCTGGGCTCCGACAATAAAATGCTTTTGGCCGCCATCGACAAGCAGCTCAACGATAAATGGTGGATCGGCATGGATTATCAAAGCGGCAAGAGCGCCTTGGGCGCCTTGAGTTTTGGCGTCGGTTATTCACTGACCCCGAATGCTTCCCTTCTGCTCGGGTATGATATTTATAATAACAGCGCCTATAAAAACACGGTGACCGTACAATTGGATGTGAATTTCTGACTACCCATTGACAAAACCAAAACTTGATGTAGAATTAAACACAAATATTTCATGGCAAAGAAGCCTTCGCATTCCGCGAAGGCTTCTTGTGTTTTCCAGCGATTTTCTCATCATATACAAAATCATACAAACTTGCGGACAATGACGTCCCGTGGCCTTGGTCGCGGGGCTTTTCCATTCCTTTGCCGAAGTAAGGAGGCGATAGTACTTTCCAGCCCCCCGGATTCATTCCAGAACTCGGAATCAAAAATAAACAAGGAGGAAAGATCATGAGAAAACGAGAAATCCTTTTTTGCATTGTTGCCTTGTTGACCGTCATTTGGGCAGTAAATTCCGCAGCGGTCGCTTATGCCGCCGATCCTGTCGCCCTGGCTGGTGATACTACCGGGGCGACGAAGCAAACCGTAAGTGAAATCGGCGAAAAGCTGGATCTGGAAAGTGTGGCGAAGACGGCGGCCGCCACGAAAATCGGTTTGAATTATGTCTGGGTCTTATTATGCGGCATGCTGATCTTCTTTTTTCAATGCGGCTTCGCCATGGTGGAAACCGGGTTTTGTCGGGCCAAAAACGCCAGCCATACCATGCTCATGAATTTTCTCGTCTTTTTGGTCGGTTTGGTCGGCTTTTTGGGGATGGGCTTCGCCCTCATGTGCGGCGGGGTCGGCAATCTTGCCTCGCTCGGTGGGCAGATGCCCCTGACCTCGGAATTCAAGATCGGCGAATGGGGCATTTTCGGTTACTCCGGTTTCCTGCTCACCGGCATGGCTTATGATGTCGGCGTGTTCGCTTACTTCTTCTTCCAGATGGTCTTCATGGATACTACCTGCACCATTCCGACCGGCGGCGTAGCCGAACGGGTCAAAATATCGGCGATCATTCTCAACGCCCTGTTCATTTCCACAATTTATTACCCGCTTTACGGCAACTGGGTCTGGGGCGGCGGCTGGTTGTCGCAGCTCGGATCTCTGGCCGGCATGGGGCACGGCGTCGTTGACTTCGCCGGCTCTTCCGTGGTCCACGCGATGGGCGGAGTGGCGGCTTTTGCCGGCGCCATCGTGATCGGTCCCCGGATCGGCAAATACAAAAAGGACGGAACCTCCGTCGCCATCCCCGGTCACCATGTTCCCATGGCGGTGATCGGCACGATCATCCTCTTCTTCTGCTGGTTTGCCTTCAATGGCGGCAGCACCTTGTCCGGCACCGATCTGCGGGCTTCCGTGGTCATTGTCAA